>NZ_JBSGYT010000010.1:0-161600 GCF_053610645.1 Streptomyces sp. NPDC054883
GGCCCGGCTTGCGCCGGGCCGGGCCCCTGTTCACGTGGTCGCCGTCCGCCGCCGCCGCGACGGGCGCCGGTCAGGCACGGTAGGTGCTGATCAGGCGCGGTAGGCGGTCCACATGCTCTTCATCCGCGACACCTGGCCGGCCGTGAACTGGTACATGCAGGAGTCGTACGTGTAGTCCATGAAGTTGTGGATCGGGTCGACACCCGTCTTGTTGGCGCAGCTGTCGCGGCCCGTCGGGCACTCGAACGCGGCACTCTGCTCGGCCGGGGTGTCGGCGACGGAGTCACCGCTGCCCGAGCAGCCGCCCTGGAAGGTGTGGTAGAGGCCCATCCAGTGGCCGACCTCGTGGGTCGCGGTGTCGCCCTCGTTGTAGTTCGTGGCGGAACCGCCCGGCAGCGAGGTGTTGAGGATGACCACGCCGTCCATCTTCGGCTGCGAGGCGTAGGAGCTGGGGAAGGTGGCCCAGCCGAGCAGCCCGCCGCCGAGGTTGGCGGTGTAGAGGTTCAGCGCGTTCTTGCCGCCCTTGCGCAGGGCGTTCTTCATGTCCTTCTCGGCCTGGGTGCCGTCGGAGACGTTGTACCAGGCGGCGTTGTCCGTGTAGTCCGTGCCGGCCAGGCTGAACTGGTAGCCGGAGTCCACGTTGCCGGTGCCATTGCCGCTGTAGGCCGCGTTCAGCACCGAGAGCTGGTTGTTGATGTCGGTGGCGGTCAGCTTGCCGGCGGTGCCGGAGGTGATGACGTGCACGTACACCGGGATGGTGGTCGCGGCGGTGGCGCCCGCGCGCAGGCCGTCCAACTGCTGGGGGGACGCCTGGGACAGCTTCTTCTTGAGGTCGGCGTCCATGGCCTTGACCTGGGCGTCCGAGATCTCGTTGGGGTCGGCCGCGTGGTGGTCCTTGGGGCGGGCGACGCGGGCGTTGGCCGACGCCTCGGCGGACTGGCCGGTACACGCCTCGGCGGACTTGGCGGCGGCGACGGTCGTGGGAGCCGTCAGCGGGGCGAAGGCCAGGGTGCCGGCCAGGACGGCCGTACCCATGAGGCGGCGGCGGAGCAGGGGGGATATGCGGGCGTTGGCGCGCACGTTGACTCCTCGCGAAGCGTGGTGGGGGGTGAGGGACGTCCTCACGCTGACGCGCAGCTTACGTGTGCATGTCATTAGAATGGCAAGATCTCGTAGGTTAAAGATTTGTTGCCGAGGATGCCGAAAGGGTGCCTGGTGTGAACCAGGCACCCCCTCGGACCGCAAATTTGACGCTACGTCAGCGAACCGGGCGGTCGGCCCGTTCCACCCGCTGCGTCCCGCTCAGCGTGCGGTACGAGCGCTCCCACGCCGACGTGGCGTCCGGGCGCCGCTTGTCGGAAACGATGTAGTAGTCCATCTGCGAGCGCTCGGCCGTCACGTCCAGGACGCCGTACCCGTGCGCGTCCATGTCCAGCCACTTGACGTGCCAGTTCGCTGCCTTGACGGCCGCTTCGGCGGCCAGCGAGGCGGTGTCGGCCGGCACGTGCAGCAGGTCGTCGATGTTGTCGGAAGTCACCGAGGTGACCACGAACTCCGTCGCCGCCGAGCCCGAGGCCGGATACGTCGCCTTGTTCACCGGGACGTCGTTGGCCCACGCCATGTGGATGTCGCCGGTGAGGAACACCGTGTTCTTGATGCCCTGGTCCTTCAAGTGGCCCAGGAGTTCCCTGCGATCGTCGGTGTAGCCGTCCCACTGATCCACATTGACCGCTATGCCGCCCTCGGGCAGTCCGAGCAGCTTGGTGAGCGGCTGCAGCAGGTGTGCGGGCAGGGAACCGAAGGCCACCGGCGAGATCATCACCGAGGTGCCGACCAGCTGCCAGGTCGCGCGCGAGGCCGACAGTCCCGACTTGAGCCAGTCCAGCTGGGCGCGCCCGGTGATGGTGCGCTCCGGGTCGTCCACCGCGCCGCTGCCGATCGTGGCCTGCTGCGAGCGGAAGGTCCGCAGGTCCAGCAGGTGCAGATCGGCGAGGGTGCCGAAACGCAGCCGCCGGTAGACGGTGCCGGCGATGGAGGGGCGTACGGGCATCCACTCGAAGTAGGCCTGCTTGGCGGCGGCCGCGCGGGCCGCCCAGTCGCCTTCGGTGCCCGGGGTGTGGTTCTGCGCCCCGCCCGACCAGGAGTCGTTGGCGAACTCGTGGTCGTCCCAGATGGCGATGACCGCGTGCGCGGCGTGCAGGGCCTGGAGGTCGGCGTCCGTCTTGTACTTGCCGTGCCGGGTGCGGTAGTCGGCGAGCGAGAGGATCTCGTGCTTCGGCTCGTGCTGGCGCACGACGTAGTTCGCCTCCGGGTAACCCCCGGTCTGGTACTCGTAGATGTAGTCGCCGAGGTGCAGGACCGCGTCCAGGTCGGCCCGGGCGGCCAGGTGGCGGTAGGCGGAGAAGTAGCCGGACTCCCAGTTGGCGCAGGAGACCACCCCGAAGCGCACCCCCGCCGTGCTCGTGTCGGCGGCCGGGGCGGTCAGGGTGCGGCCCACGGGGGAGACGGCGGTGCCGGCGGTGAACCGGTACCAGTAGACGGTCTTGGGCCGCAGGCCGCGCACGTCAGCCTTGACGGTGTGGTCGGCGGCGGCGGTCGCGGTGACGGACCCGCTCGCGACGACACGGGAGAAGGACTTGTCCTCCGCCACCTCCCAGCCGACCGGGGTGTCCGGGCCGGCGCCGGAGCCGGGCACGGCGTCGGCGGTGGGGGTGACACGGGTCCACAGCAGGATCCCGTCGGGCAGCGGGTCGCCCGAGGCCACGCCGTGCAGGAAGGCGGGGGCGGACTCCGCCGCGTGGGCGGCGGTGGCGCCCAGGGTCGCGATCGGCGTGAGCGCGGCCGTGGCCGCGGCGGCCAGAACGACCGTACGGCGGCGGGGGTTTGCCGAGGCGGCAGAAGAGAGATGACTGGTCACGGCCGATCATATTACTGATCGGTACACGTCCGGAATACCCTCGGTAAGGCAACGGGCGGGCGAACTCCGGGAGTTCGCCCGCCCGTGGTCCGCCGGCGGAGATCAGCCCGCCAGGGCCTTGTCGATCGCCGCCGTGTACGCCTCGGGCGTCGACGGGGTGTCGATCTTCTTGCCGTCCATCTTGAGCGTCGGGGTACCCGTCACCCCGGACTTGTTGAAGGCCTTGGCCATGTCCATCGCCCACCGGTCGTACGTGCCGTCCTCGACGGCCTTCTTGAACTCGGCATTGCCCTTGAGCGCCGGAACCGTGTCCGCGACCTTGATCAGGTAGTCGTCCTTGGCGAAGCTGTCGACCGTCTCCTCCGGGTGCAGCTCCTTGGAGTACAGCGCGGCCTTGTAGTCGAGGAAGGCCTCCGGGCTGACGTTCAGCGCCGCGCCCAGCGCGCTCAGCGCGTTCTTCGAGCCCTCGCCCTTGGCGCCGTTGTCGATGAAGGTGGCGCCGAAGTAGTGGAGCTTGTACTTGCCCGCGTCGACGTCCTTGCGCACCTGCGCGCCGACCGACTGCTCGAAGGCCGCGCAGGCCGGGCAGCGCGGGTCCTCGTAGAGCTCCAGGGTCTTCTTCGCGTCCGCCTTGCCGACGACGACCGTCAGACCGTCGTCACCCGTGGTGTTCTTCGGCTTGACCAGCTCCGCCGTGGCGGCCTTCTCCCAGTGGGAGGGCTTGGTGTTCTGCACGACCAGGTAGCCGACGCCGCCCGCGACCGCGAGGGCCGCGACGACGGCGCCCGCCACGAACAGCTGGCGGCGCGCCTTGGCCTTCTTGGCCTGCTTCTCCCGCTCGATGCGCAGCCGCTCGCGGGCTGCCGCCTTGTTGGCGTGGCTGTTGCGTGCACTCATGTCCGTCTCCGTGGTTCTGCCGTGATGCGAAGGATGGGGGGTCTGACGTACCGCTCAGGCGCTCGCGAGCGCCCGGTGCCGTACGGGAGGTCCCCTGCGTCCCACGGAATGCGCCGGGAACCGGGTCCGGGCCCCGGCGTGCCCCGGCGCCGGCCGTACCGCCGCCCGCGCCGGGCCCGCGGCCGCCACCACCGCGGCCACCGCCAGCAGCAGCGGCCGGAAGGCGAGGACGCCCACCGCCCGCAGCAGCCGGCCCAGCGCCCGCTCCCCGTACCGCAGCCAGGCGGCGGCCAGCAGACCGGCCGACACGTGCGCGCCCAGCAGCAGCCAGGGCGTCCACGGCCCGGGCGAGGCCAGGAGCGCCACCGGGTCGGCGGCGCGTCCCGCCACCCCGGTCAGCGGGCCGCCCACCGGGGCGCCGCCGCAGAGCCCGTCCAGGCCCAGCGCGTGCAGCGGACCGGCCACCGGACCGCCTGCCGGGCCGTAACAGAAGTGCTGTCCGGCGGTGAAGACGGTGTCGGCGGCCAGCTCCAGCGGCACCAGCAGCGCGGCGATCGGACCGAAGCCCCGCTCCCGGCCGGCCAGCGCGAAGGCGAGCGCGAACACGGCGGCGAAGGCCCCGCCCACCAGCGCGGGCGGCAGCGGCGCCCGGGACAGCAGGACGTGCGAGCCCGTCGAGAGCAGCACGACGAGCGCGCTGAACAGCGCGGCCCGCAGCCCCCGAAGCCCTGCACCGGATATGTCCATCCCGGCGAGTCTGCCACGACTCCCTGTGAATCAGGGCCCGGGGACCGCACCGGCCCGGACTACGGCGTGAGACGGCCGTTGCGGAACAGGTCCACGAAGATCTGGTGGTCCGCGCGCGCCCGGGCTCCGTAGGCGTGGGCGAAGTCCACGAGCAGCGCGCCGAAGCCCTCCTCGTCGGCGGCGATCGCCGCGTCGATGGCCCGCTCGGTGGAGAAGGGGACCAGGGAATGGCCGCTCCCCGCCTCGTCCGCCGACGCGTGCATGGTCGCCGTCGCCCGGCCGAGGTCCGCGACCACGGCCGCGATCTCCTCCGGGTCGTCCAGGTCGGTCCAGTCCAGGTCCACGGCGTACGGGGAGACCTCCGCCACGAGCTGGCCGGCCCCGTCCAGCTCCGTCCAGCCCAGCCAGGGGTCGGCGTGCGCCTGCAGGGCCCGCTGGGAGATCACCGTGCGGTGCCCCTCGTGCAGGAAGTACTCCCGCACCGCCCGCTCGGTGACGTGCCGGGACACCGCCGGGGTCTGCGCCTGCTTGAGGTAGATCACGACGTCGTTCTCCAGGGCGTCGCTGTGCCCCTCCAGCAGGATGTTGTACGAGGGCAGCCCGGCCGAGCCGATGCCCACGCCGCGCCGCCCCACCACGTCCTTGACCCGGTAGGAGTCCGGCCGCACCAGGGACTCCTCCGGCAGGGTCTCCAGGTACCCGTCGAAGGCGGCCAGCACCTTGTAGCGGGTGGCGGCGTCCAGCTCCAGCGTGCCGGGACCGGAGGCGAAGCGGCGCTCGTAGTCCCTGATCTCGGTCATCGACGCCAGCAGCTCGAACCGGGTCCGCGACCGGGCCGCGCGCAGGGCGCCCAGCAGCGGTCCCTCGGCGGTGTCCAGGGTGAAGGAGGGGACCTCCTCGTGCTTGGCGCCGGCCGCCAGGAGGTGGATCCGCTCCCGGTAGGCGGCCGCGTAGATCCGCACCAGCTCGCTGATCTGACCGTCGCTGAGCGCCTTGGTGTAGCCGAGCAGGGCGACGGAGGCCGCGAACCGCTTGAGGTCCCAGGTGAAGGGGCCGACGTACGCCTCGTCGAAGTCGTTGATGTTGAAGATCAGCCGGCCGTTGGAGTCCATGTACGTGCCGAAGTTCTCGGCGTGCAGATCGCCGTGGATCCACACCCGGCCCGTCCGCTCGTCCAGGTACGGGCCGCCGTGCCGGTCCCGCTCCAGGTCGGCGTAGAACAGGCAGGCCGTACCACGGTAGAAGGCGAAGGCGGAGGCCGCCATCTTCCGGAATTTGACCTGGAAGGCAGCGGGGTCGGCGGCGAGCAGCTCACCGAAAGCGGTGTCGAACACGTCGAGTATCTGCTCGGCGCGCTGCTCGTTCGTCGTCTCGGGGACCGCCATGGCGGGTTCCTCCTGGTGGCGCGTGTGCCAATCGGTTTTCGGACAGGTGCTCCTGGCCGGTGCAACGCATGACCGTACCGGTGAGTGCCCCGGATGTGTCACCGGCCCGACGTAGGATTCGAAGTCGCCCCCCACTCCCGTCGCCGGAGGACCCCCACCGTGACCAAGCCGCCGTTCACGCACCTGCACGTCCACACCCAGTACTCGCTGCTGGACGGTGCCGCGCGGCTCAAGGACATGTTCAACGCGTGCAACGAGATGGGCATGACCCACATCGCGATGTCCGACCACGGCAACCTGCACGGCGCCTACGACTTCTTCCACTCCGCGAAGAAGGCCGGCGTCACGCCGATCATCGGCATCGAGGCGTACGTCGCCCCCGAGTCCCGGCGCAACAAGCGCCGCATCCAGTGGGGCCAGCCCCACCAGAAGCGCGACGACGTCTCCGGCTCCGGTGGCTACACCCACAAGACGATCTGGGCGGCGAACGCCACCGGCCTGCACAATCTCTTCCGGCTGTCCTCCGACGCGTACGCCGAGGGCTGGCTCACGAAGTGGCCGCGCATGGACAAGGAGACCATCGCCAAGTGGTCCGAGGGGCTGATCGCCTCCACCGGCTGCCCCTCGGGCGAACTCCAGACCCGCCTGCGCCTGGGCCAGTTCGACGAGGCCCTCAAGGCCGCCTCCGAGTACCAGGACATCTTCGGCAAGGAGCGCTACTTCCTGGAGCTGATGGACCACGGCATCGAGATCGAGCGCCGGGTCCGCGACGGGCTGCTGGAGATCGGCAAGAAGCTCGGCATCCCGCCGCTGGTCACGAACGACTCGCACTACACGTACGCGCACGAGGCCACCGCCCACGACGCCCTGCTGTGCATCCAGACCGGCAAGAACCTCTCCGACCCGGACCGCTTCCGCTTCGACGGCACCGGCTACTACCTGAAGTCCACGGACGAGATGTACGCCATCGACTCCTCGGACGCCTGGCAGGAGGGCTGCGCCAACACCCGGCTGGTCGCCGAGCAGGTCGACACCGAGGGCATGTTCCAGTTCCGGAACCTGATGCCGAAGTTCGACATCCCCGAGGGCCACACCGAGGTCAGCTGGTTCCGCGAGGAAACCATGCGCGGCATGCACCGCCGCTACCCGGGAGGCATCCCGGAGGACCGGATGAAGCAGGCCGAGTACGAGATGGACACGATCATCTCGATGGGCTTCCCGGGCTACTTCCTCGTCGTCGCCGACTTCATCATGTGGGCCAAGAACCAGGGCATCGCGGTGGGCCCGGGCCGAGGCTCCGCGGCCGGCTCGATCGTCGCGTACGCCATGGGCATCACCGACCTCGACCCGCTCACCCACGGCCTGATCTTCGAGCGCTTCCTGAACCCCGAGCGCGTCTCCATGCCCGACGTCGACATCGACTTCGACGAGCGCAGGCGCGTCGAGGTGATCCGGTACGTGACGGAGAAGTACGGCCAGGACAAGGTCGCCATGATCGGCACCTACGGCACCATCAAGGCCAAGAACGCGATCAAGGACTCGGCGCGCGTCCTCGGCTACCCGTACGCGATGGGCGACCGGCTCACCAAGGCCATGCCCGCCGACGTCCTCGGCAAGGGCATCCCGCTCTCCGGCATCCTCGACCCGAAGCACCCCCGCTACAGCGAGGCCGGCGAGATCCGCGGGATGTACGAGAACGAGCCGGACGTGAAGAAGGTCATCGACACCGCCATGGGCGTCGAGGGCCTGGTCCGCCAGATGGGCGTGCACGCCGCCGGCGTGATCATGTCCAGCGAGACGATCACCGACCACGTACCCGTCTGGGTGCGGCACACGGACCAGGTGACCATCACCCAGTGGGACTACCCGAGCTGCGAGTCGCTCGGCCTGCTGAAGATGGACTTCCTGGGCCTGCGCAACCTCACGATCATGGACGACGCCGTCAAGATGGTGAAGGCCAACAAGGGGATCGACATCGATCTCCTGGCCCTGCCGCTCGACGACCCGAAGACCTTCGAGCTGCTCGGCCGCGGTGACACCCTCGGCGTCTTCCAGTTCGACGGCGGGCCCATGCGCTCCCTGCTGCGCCTGATGAAGCCCGACAACTTCGAAGACATCTCCGCCGTGTCCGCCCTGTACCGGCCGGGCCCGATGGGCATGAACTCGCACACCAACTACGCCCTGCGCAAGAACAAGCAGCAGGAGATCACCCCGATCCACCCCGAGCTGGAAGAGCCGCTCGAAGAGGTGCTCGCGGTCACCTACGGCCTGATCGTCTACCAGGAGCAGGTCCAGAAGGCCGCCCAGATCATCGCCGGGTACTCGCTCGGCGAGGCCGACATCCTGCGCCGCGTGATGGGCAAGAAGAAGCCCGAGGAACTGGCGAAGAACTTCACCATCTTCCAGGCCGGCGCCCGCAAGAACGGCTACAGCGACCAGGCCATCCAGGCCCTGTGGGACGTGCTGGTCCCCTTCGCCGGCTACGCGTTCAACAAGGCGCACTCCGCCGCCTACGGCCTGGTCTCCTACTGGACCGCCTACCTCAAGGCGAACTTCCCGGCCGAGTACATGGCCGGCCTGCTCACCTCGGTCAAGGACGACAAGGACAAGTCCGCGATCTACCTGAACGAGTGCCGCCGCATGGGCATCAAGGTGCTCCCGCCGAACGTCAACGAGTCCGAGCCGAACTTCGCCGCCCAGGGCGACGACGTGATCCTCTTCGGCCTCACCGCCGTTCGCAACGTCGGCCAGAACGTCGTGGATTCGATCATCAAGACCAGGAAGGCCAAGGGGAAGTTCTCCTCCTTCCCCGACTTCCTGGACAAGGTCGAGGCCGTCGTCTGCAACAAGCGGACCGTCGAGTCGCTGATCAAGGCCGGTGCCTTCGACGAGATGGGCCACACCCGCAAGGGCCTGGTCGCCCACCACGAATCGATGATCGACAACGTGGTCGCGGTCAAGCGCAAGGAGGCCGAGGGCCAGTTCGACCTGTTCGGCGGAATGGGCGACGAGAACGCCGGCGACGAACCCGGCTTCGGCCTCGACGTCGAGTTCTCCGACGTGGAGTGGGAGAAGTCCTACCTGCTCGCCCAGGAGCGCGAGATGCTCGGCCTCTACGTCTCCGACCATCCGCTGTTCGGCCTGGAGCACGTCCTGTCCGACAAGACGGACGCCGGCATCTCCCAGCTCACCGGCGGCGAACACTCCGACGGCGCCGTCGTCACCATCGGCGGCATCATCTCCGGCCTCCAGCGCAAGATGACCAAGCAGGGCAACGCCTGGGCCATCGCCACCGTCGAGGACCTGGCCGGCTCCATCGAGTGCATGTTCTTCCCGGCGACCTACCAGCTCGTCTCCACCCAGCTGGTCGAGGACACGGTCGTCTTCGTCAAGGGCCGCCTCGACAAGCGCGAGGACGTGCCCCGCCTGGTGGCCATGGAGATGATGGTCCCCGACCTGTCCTCCGCCGGAACCAACGCCCCCGTCGTCCTGACCATCCCGACCGTCAAGGTCACCCCGCCGATGGTGACCCGTCTGGGGGAGATCCTGCGCCACCACCGGGGCAACACCGAGGTGCGGATCAAGCTCCAGGGACCGCGCACGACCACCGTCCTGCGCCTGGACAAGCACCGGGTGCAGCCCGACCCGGCCCTCTTCGGCGACCTCAAGGTGCTCCTCGGCCCGTCCTGTCTGGCCGGGTAGCCGCCGGCCGGCCCGCACGCGCGAGGGCGCGCCCGGAACTCCGGGCGCGCCCTTCCCGCAGCTGCGGGTGCCGTCAGTTGTGGCCGAACTTCTTTTCCTTGCGCTTGCCCGCCATGTGCATCGGGCTCGGGGCCGACGACGGCTCGGGGGACGACTGCACCGAGCTCTTCGCCTGATCCTGGGCCTGCGCGCGGTCCGAGGTCTTGACGGGCTGCTGGCGGTTCTTGTTCTTGGCCATGGGAAGCCTCCGTGGGGGGTGTAGGGGCCAGGGCCGCCTTCACACTCACACAGCAACAGAAACCGCGCATTTTGGATCATTGCCGTCCGTAGTCGCGGGCCCCCTCCGGGCCCGGAGTGAGATACGCCACGCCGATGATCGAGTTCCGGCCGTCAACACCCTTGCGGTCGGGCAGACTCGGGGAAAACCTATCGAGGACCCCCAGGGAAGAGGGTGGAACGTGGACCGCTGCGTCGTCCTGGTGGACGCCGGCTATCTGCTGGGCGCCGCCGCCAGCCTTCTCGCGGGGGAGCCGTCCCGCTCCCGCATCACCGTCGACCACGCCGCCCTCATCCAGGGCCTGCGCGAGCGCGCGGAGGCCGACACCCAGCAGCCGCTGCTGCGGATCTACTGGTTCGACGGCGCCCCCGACCGGGTGCCCCAGCCCGAACACCGGCGGCTGCGCGTGATGCCCCGCGTCACCGTCCGCCTCGGCGCCCTGACCCGCAGCGACGGACGCTGGGCACAGAAGGGCGTCGACGCCGCCATGCACGCCGAACTCACCGAACTGGCCCGCAACCGGGCCTGCTCGGACGTCGTCCTCGTGACCGGCGACGGCGACCTGCTGCCCGGGCTGATGTCCGCCAAGGAACACGGCGTCGCCGTCCACCTCTGGGCCGTCCAGGCCGCCGACGGGGACTACAACCAGTCCGAGGACCTCGTCGCCGAAGCCGACGAGCGCCGCGTCCTGGACCGGGCCTGGATCACCCGCGCCGTCCGCGCCAAGGACTTCACCGGACTGTGCTCCCCGGCACCCGCCCCGCGCCCCGAGATCGCCGCCATCCTGTCCGCCCCGCTGCCCGAGGCGGCGCTCGCCGAGGCCGCCCGCAACGGCGCCCCGACGGGCGCCGCCGACACCGCCGAGCGTCCCGCGTCCGTACCGGCGCCCGCCGCCGAGAGCACCGGCGAGGGGGCCAGACCCGTACCCACCCCCAAGGACCTCGCCGCCCTGCGCGCCCCCGGCGTCACCGCCGCCCCGCAGAACGCGGCCGGCCCGGCGGCCAGCCCGGCCGGCAGCGCCCTGCGCTGGTCCTCCGACAAGGGCTGGATCGACCGGGCCGGACCGCTCGGCGAACCCGCCGAGACCGCCTCGCTGCCCACCCTCGCCCAGCTCACCAGCGCCGAACAGCGCTGGGCGGACCGGGAGGAGGACATCACCACCGTCGGCGGTGACCCGTTCGAGGTCGGCCAGGTGTTCGCCCGGCGCTGGATGGAGCGGCTCCCGGAAACCGGCCACCTGCAGAAACTCGCCACCATGTATCCGCGGATCCCGCACCGCATCGACGGGGAGCTGCTGCGCTACGCCGCCCGGTTCGGCCTGCTCGCCCACAAGGACGACCAGATCGACGAGCACGACCGCTACGCCATCCGCGCCGGGTTCTGGCGGGAGATCGACGTCCGCGCCGCCGCCGAGCACGTGGCGGGCCCGGTCGCCGCCGTGCCCGGGTCGGCGCCGACCCCGGCGGCCGACCAGGGATGAAAGCCGCGTAGGCTGCTCCCTCGTGAGCACGGGCACAGCAGGCGCGAAACAGGACACGGCACCGGCCGCGGCTGTGACCTCCGAGGCGGGTGCCGACGTCGTCTGCGCGGTACGTGACCTGGTCAAGACCTACCCGGCGGTGCGCGGCCGGCGCGGGGCCCCCGCCCTGCCCGAGACCCGCGCCAACGACGGGATCCGCCTGGACGTCCGGCGCGGCGAGATCTTCGGCCTGCTCGGTCCGAACGGCGCCGGCAAGTCCACCCTCGTACGCCAGCTCACCGGACTGATGCGGCCCGACGCGGGCACCGTCACCCTGCTCGGCCACGACCTCGTGCGCCACCCCGAGCGGGCCTCCCGGCTGCTGGCCTACCTGGGGCAGGAATCCACCGCCCTGGACGAGCTCACCGTGGCGCTGGCCGCCGAGACCACCGGCCGGCTGCGCGGACTCGACGCCCGCGCGGCCCGCGCCGCCCGGGACTCCGTACTGGAGGAACTCGGGCTGACGCCCCTCGCCGGGCGGCCCCTGAAGAAGCTCTCCGGCGGTCAGCGCCGCCTGGCCTGCTTCGCGGCCGCGCTGGTCGGCGAGCGGCCCGTACTGGTCCTCGACGAGCCCACCACCGGAATGGACCCGGTGGCCCGGCGGGCCGTGTGGAGCGCCGTCGACCGGCGCCGCGCCCGCCACGGCGCCACGATCCTTCTCGTCACGCACAACGTCATAGAGGCCGAGACCGTGCTGGACCGGGTCGCCGTCATCGACCACGGCAAGGTCATCGCCTGTGACACCCCGGCCGGACTCAGGGCGAAGGTGTCCGGCGAGGTCAGGCTGGAGCTGGTGTGGCGCACCACCGCGCCGCTGGAGGTGCCGGAGGTCGCGGAGCTGGCCCCCGCCGCCGTCGTGTCCGGGCGGCGCTGGGTACTGCGGCTGACGCCCGACCGGGCGCGCGCCGCCGTGGCCGCGGTGACCGGCGGGCCGGCCTTCGCCGCGCTCGACGACTTCACCCTGGCCACGCCCAGCCTGGAGGACGTCTACCTGGCCCTGGGGGGCCGCGCCTCGAAGGGGCTGGTGAAATCGTGACCACCGCCGTCACCGCGGGGGCGCCGGCGACCCCGGCGCCCCGGGCCCACGAACCCGGACCGCTGGCCCCCCGGGCCCGGTTCTTCCCGGCGCTCGCCGCCGTGTACCGGGCGCAGTTGTCCCGGGCGCGGGTGGCGCGGATCCCGCTGCTGTTCGTGGCCACCTTCCAGTCGGTCGGGATCATGATCCTCATGCGTGGGGTGGTGGACGGCGGCTCCGAGGCGCGGGCCGTCGTCGCCGGATCGTCCGTACTGGTCGTCGCCTTCGTCGCGCTGAACCTGCTGGCCCAGTACTTCGGCCAGCTGCGGGCCGGCGGGGGGCTCGACCACTACGCCACGCTGCCGGTGCCGCCGCCCTCCGTGGTGCTGGGCGCGGCCGCCGCCTACGCCTCCTTCACGGTGCCGGGAACGCTGGTGACGGCGGGATTCGGGTGCCTGCTGTTCGGGCTGCCGATGGGCGGTCTGTGGATCCTGGGCGCGGTGGTGCCGCTGGCCGGGGCGGCGCTGGCCGGGCTGGGCGCGGCACTGGGTCTGCTGGCGCCCCGGCAGGAGCTGGCCACGCTGGCCGGACAGCTCGGCATGTCGGCGGCGCTGCTGCTGGGAGTGCTGCCGCCGGAGCGGATGCCCGACGTGATCGTGTGGACGCGCGACCTGCTGCCGTCCACGTACGGGGTGGAAGCCTTCGCCCGGACGTTCGCCCCCGACCCCGACTGGGCGGCCGTCCTGCTCGACCTCGGCGTCTGCGGGGCGGTGGGCGTGCTGTCCCTGGCCGTCGCCACCTGGGCCTACCGGCGGGCAGCGGTCCGCTGACACCGGCGGCCGGGCGACCTGGCACGATGTGCGGGTGACCGAAGCCGTGACCCCGCCGCCGTCCCCCGCCCCGCTGCCGTTCGGCCAGGGCGCGCCGCCGCCCGGGAAGACCACGCCGGGCGACGTCCGGGACGGGGCCGCCGTCGCCCTGGTGGTGGCGGTGGCCGGAGTGCTGCTCGGGGTGCTGTGGGCGTGGCTCGCGCCGAAGGTCCAGTACGTCTCCAACGGGGAGGCCGTGTTCCTGCGGAACTCCGAGAGCGAGGCACGGATCGGCGCCGACGGCACGTTCCTGCTGCTCGCGGCCGGATTCGGGCTGCTGAGCGCGGTCGCGGTCTTCCTGTGGCGGCGCCGGGGCGGCGTCCCGCTGGTGATCGGGCTCGGCGCGGGGTCCGTGTTCGCGGCGCTGGTGGGCTGGCGGCTGGGCCTGCGGCTCGGCCCGTCCGCGAACCTCCCGGCGGCGGCCGCGAAGGCGGGCAAGGGCGTCCCGTTCGACGCCCCGCTCCAGCTGCTGGCCCACGGGACGCTGCTGGTCTGGCCCCTGGTGGCGGTAGCGGCCCACCTGGCCCTGACGGCCGTCTTCACCCGCCCGGAACCGGCCTGGCCATCGAGCCCCGCCGGCGTTTGAGGGGCGGGGAAACCCAGCCCCGCCCCCCCAGGCCGCACACCCCCCCCGCACGGCCGCCGCGGGTTACCGTGCGATCGGGGCCACCGTGGCCGACGTCAACGCCGTCAACGTGTCCGGAGCCAGCTCGACCTCCAGCCCCCGCCGCCCGGCCGACACGCAGATCGTGCGGTGCTCCGCCGCCGACGCGTCCACCACCGTCCGCAGCGCCCGCCGCTGCCCCAGCGGCGAGATGCCCCCCACCACGTACCCCGTCGTCCGCTCCGCCAGCGCCGGGTCCGCCATCGCCGCCCGCTTCGCACCCACCGCGCCGGCCAGCGCCTTGAGGTCGAGCGAGCCCGAGACGGGGACCACCGCCACCGTCAGTACGCCGTCCACGTCCGCGACCAGCGTCTTGAACACCTGCTCCGGGGCGACGCCCATCTTCTGCGCCGCCTCCTCCCCGTACGACGGATGCGCCGGGTCGTGCTCGTAGGCGTGCGTGGTGAACTCTGCGCCGGCCGACGTCAGGGCCGCGATCGCCGGGGTCGCCGCCCCGGCCGCCCCCGCCTTCTTCCTCGCCATCAGTTCGGGCTCGTCGGCGCGCGCGTCAGGTCCACCGCCGGCAGCGACGGCAGGTGCCGGATCACGGCCGTCTCCGCGCGCAGCAGTTTCAGCTCCTCCGCCAGCCGGGTCGCCGTATCGGGGGCCTGGAGCAGCCGCTGCTTCGCCGGGATGTCCAGTACGGCCGCCGCGGCGACCAGGTACGAGACCACCGACGGCTCGTCGGGCAGGTCGGGCGGCGCGGCCAGGGACCGCTCGCGCGCTCCCGCCAGCCGCTTCTGGTAGTTCCGGAACGCCCGCAGCACGCCCTCGGCCAGCTCCCCGGCGCCCTCGCCCGCGTCCTCCGCCAGCTCCTCCAGCTCCGCGACCAGGTAGGGCCCCGAGGCGTCGACCGACAGCAGGCGCACCCGGGCGGTGCCGGTGGCCAGCACCTCGAAGCTGCCGTCCTCCCGTTCCCGGATCGTCGCCGCGTCCGCGATGCAGCCCACCCGGTGGAAGGCCTGGATCGGGTCCGCGCCGAAGCCCGCGGCCGGGCCGCGCTCCGGCAGGATCGTCTGGTCCGGCAGGCCGGGAGCGGTCGGGGCGACCTCCCAGCCGTCCCGGATCGCGACTACCGCGAAGCGGCGCGGTTCGTCCTCGCCCGTCTTCAGCAGCTCGCGCATCATGGCGCGATAACGCTCCTCGAAGATGTTCAGCGGCAGCACGAGGCCGGGGAACAGCACCGAGTTCAGCGGGAAGAGGGGCAGGCGAACGGTGGTCACGAGGCACAGGGTAGTGGCCGGGGGCCCGCGGCCGTCACCCCCGCCTCAGCAGCCGGGACGCGCCCGCCGCCACCGTCGTGGCCAGGATCCACCCCAGCACCACGAGAGCCGATGCCCCCCACTGCCAGGCTCCGCCCGGCTTCCACTGGCCCTCCTGACCCAAGTCGATCACCGGCAGCAGCAGGTCCAGGGCGTACAGGGCGGCGCTCCACTGCGGGTGCTCGTCCTCCTTGATCGGCGCAGGAGGGTGCTGCGAGAACAGCAGCGTGCCCGCCGCCCACAGGACCGCCATCCACAGCGCCGCCCGCCCCGGCCGGTACCCGTACACCACCGTCCAGTCCTGGAGGTAGCCCCAGGCCTTCACCGCGGGCGGCAGGGTCTCGCGCCGCCGCCGCTGCTTGGCCAGCAGCACCTCCCGCGCGTCGGAGTCCTCCCCGCTGGCCCGGAGCACCGCCGCCAGCCGCTCGTACGGCTCCGGCGAGTACTCCACGGTGGCCGACTCCACCCAGGCCAGCCGGCGCGGCAGCGGGAAGTGCCCGCGGGGCGCGAGGATCTCGTACGAGAACCCCTCCATCACCAGCCGGCCCGGGCCCGGCCAGCTGGTGGACAGGTCGACCAGTTTGACCACCTTCGCCCCCGACAGCACGACCCGGCCCTGCTCGGGCTGCCCGCCGACGAAGCGGAGCTCCGGCGTGCTGATCCGCCGCAGCGAGAGCTCCTGGTCCGGCGACAGCTGGAACCGGGCCCCGTAGAAGTCGACCGCGTCGCCGAAGCGGCCGTCGTCCAGCCGCATCCCGCCCTGGCACTCGAACGCCTGCGAGGCCCGGCCCGGCGCCGGGGTCTGGCCCACGCCGTACGGGGGCGTGCCGGAGCCCGAATCACCCGGGGAGGAGTACAGCGCGATCGAGGTCAGGTACAGGGTCCGCTCGACCGTCAGCTGCGGTGCGTTCAGTGCCCGGCGGCCGCCCGGGTTGCGCAGCCGGGCCCCGCGCAGGTTCATCGACACGCCGACCTTCGCGCCGCGCAGGCTGATCTCGCCGTACGTCTCCAGCATGTCGCCCTGGAAGTCCTGGGCGACCGACATGCCGTCGGCGGTGATCGCCCGGCCCTTGTTGTCGGGCCGCACCACGGCGCGGCTGATCAGCAGGTCGGTGCCGATCTGGGCGTCCGTCAGCCGGATCCCGCGCGCCACCCGGGAACCCAGCAGGTGCAGGTCCCCCTCGGTGTGCAGCCGGGCCGCCTCCACCCGGGGGATCGCGCAGTTCACCAGGCGCAAGGTGCAGACCCGGGTCTCGGACAGCTGGATCTCGCTGTCGAAGCGGCACGACTGGAACTCGACGTACGGCTCGACGCGGCCCCCGGACAGTTCCAGCCGCCCCAGGATCCGTACGCCGCGCAGTTTCAGCGCCACCACCCGGCCCGGGACCGGGGGCGGGCCGTGCAGCAGCAGCAGCGCCACCACCTCGGCGCGGACGCTGCGCTCCGGGCCCCAGGGCGACCCGGCGTGCGGGTCGTCGCGCGCCGCGACACGCACACTGAGATCACAGGTGCGGCCCGTGCGGTAGGCCTCCCACATGCGGCGCTCGGCGGCGGTCAGATCCACCGGTCCCGTCTCCGCGCGTACCTCGGTCATGGCGGCCCCCCTCCGCGGTCACGTACGCGGCAGTCACATACGTGTAGGGGAACGCTAAGGGCCGCCTGTGACATCCGGGGCGTGTATCAGCCAGTGATACAGGCGGACGGTGCCGTGAGCCGGTCTGAGAGAATTGGGACGTGATCTCTCGTATCGACCTGCGCGGTGACACCCTCCCCGAGGGTGCCGCCCTGCGCGATCTGCTGCCCCGTGCCGAGTTCGACGTGGAAGCCGCCCTGGAGAAGGTGCGGCCCATCTGCGAGGACGTGCATCATCGCGGCACGGCGGCGCTGATCGATTACGCGCGCGAGTTCGACGGGGTCGAGCTGTCGCAGGTCCGGGTTCCGGCGCAGGCGGTCACCGCCGCCCTGGAGCAGCTGGATCCGGCCGTCCGCGCCGCCCTGGAGGAGTCGATCCGCCGGGCCCGGATCGTGCACCGGGCCCAGCGCCGCAGCGAGCACACCACCCAGGTGGTCCCCGGCGGCACCGTGACCGAGAAGTGGGTTCCCGTCGAGCGCGTGGGCCTGTACGCGCCGGGCGGCCGCTCGGTGTACCCGTCGTCCGTGGTGATGAACGTCGTCCCCGCCCAGGAGGCCGGTGTCGCGTCGATCGCGCTCGCCTCCCCGCCGCAGGCCGAATTCGGCGGCCTGCCGCACCCGACGATCCTCGCCGCCTGCGCCCTGCTCGGTGTGGACGAGGTGTACGCGGCCGGCGGCGCCCAGGCCGTCGCGATGTTCGCCTACGGCACCGAAGAGTGCGCGCCCGCGAACATGGTGACCGGCCCCGGCAACATCTGGGTCGCGGCCGCCAAGCGCTACTTCACCGGCCGGATCGGCATCGACACCGAGGCCGGCCCGACCGAGATCGCGGTCCTCGCGGACTCCACCGCCGACCCGGTGCACGTCGCCGCCGACCTGATCAGCCAGGCCGAGCACGACCCGCTGGCCGCGGCCGTCCTGGTCACGGACTCCGAAGACCTCGCCGCGGCCGTCGAGAAGGAGCTGGCCCCGCAGGTCGCGGCCACCAAGCACGTCGAGGACCGGATCAAGCCGGCCCTCGCGGGCAAGCAGTCCGCGATCGTGCTGGTCGACAGCCTGGAGGACGGCCTCCGCGTGGTCGACGCGTACGGCGCCGAGCACCTGGAGATCCAGACCGCCGACGCCGCCGCGTGGGCCGCCCGGGTGCGCAACGCCGGCGCGGTCTTCGTCGGCCCCTGGGCGCCGGTCTCGCTCGGCGACTACTGCGCCGGCTCCAACCACGTGCTGCCCACCGGCGGCTGCGCCTGCCACTCGTCCGGGCTGTCCGTGCAGTCCTTCCTGCGCGGCATCCACATCGTGGACTACACGCGCGACGCGCTCGCCGAGGTCGCCCACCACGTGGTGACGCTGGCCGAGGCCGAGGACCTGCCCGCGCACGGGGCCGCCCTGAAGGCCCGCTTCGGCTGGAAGGTACCTGGCAAGTGACCGGCATCGACGACCTCCCCATCCGGGACGAGCTGCGCGGCAAGTCCCCGTACGGCGCCCCGCAGCTCGACGTGCCCGTCCAGCTGAACACCAACGAGAACCCGTACGAGCTGCCCGAACCGCTCGTGCGGCGCATCGCCGAGCGCGTCGCCGACGCCGCCCGCACCCTCAACCGCTACCCCGACCGGGACGCGGTGGAGCTGCGGACCGAGCTGGCCGCGTACCTGACCCGTACCGGCAAGCACCCGGTTGCGCGGGAGAACGTATGGGCCGCCAACGGCTCCAACGAGGTCATCCAGCAGCTGCTGCAGACCTTCGGCGGCCCCGGCCGCACCGCGATGGGCTTCGAGCCGTCGTACTCGATGCACGCCCTGATCGCCCGGGGCACCGGCACCGGCTGGATCTCCGGCCCGCGCCGGGAGGACTTCAGGATCGACGTGGCGGCCGCCGAGCGGGCGATCGCCGAGCACGCACCCGACGTCGTGTTCATCACCTCCCCCAACAACCCCACGGGCACCGCGGTCGAGGCCGAGACGGTCCTCGCCCTCTACGAGGCCGCCCAGGCGGCGCGTGCCGATCGGGGTTCGGCCTCCCTCGTCGTCGTGGACGAGGCGTACGTCGAGTTCTCCCACCGGGACTCCCTCCTCCCGCTCATCGAGGGCCGGCCGTGCCTGGTGGTCTCGCGGACCATGTCCAAGGCCTTCGGCGCCGCCGGCCTGCGCCTGGGCTACCTCGCCGCGCACCCCGCCGTGGTCGACGCCGTGCAGCTCGTACGGCTGCCGTACCACCTGTCGGCCGTCACCCAGGCGACCGCGCTGGCCGCCCTGGAGCACACCGACACGCTGCTCGGCTACGTCGAGCAGCTCAAGGCCGAACGGGACCGCCTGGTCGGCGAACTGCGGGCCGCCGGCTACGAGGTCACCGAGTCCGACGCGAACTTCATCCAGTTCGGCAGGTTCGAGGACTCCCACACCGCCTGGCAGCAGATCCTCGACCAGGGTGTCCTGGTCAGGGACAACGGCGTACCGGGATGGCTGCGGGTCACCGCGGGCACCCCCGCCGAGAACGACGCGTTCCTGGAAGCGGTTCGCGCACTGAAGAAGGAGCAGCACGCATGAGCCGCATCGGACGGGTCGAACGGACCACGAAGGAGACCTCGGTCGTCGTCGAGATAAACCTCGACGGCACCGGCAAGGTCGACGTCTCCACGGGCGTGGGCTTCTACGACCACATGCTCGACCAGCTCGGCCGCCACGGCCTCTTCGACCTCACCGTCAAGACCGACGGCGACCTGCACATCGACAGCCACCACACCATCGAGGACACCGCCCTCGCCCTCGGTGCCGCCTTCAAGCAGGCCCTCGGCGACAAGGTCGGCATCTACCGCTTCGGCAACTGCACCGTCCCGCTGGACGAGTCCCTCGCCCAGGTGACCGTCGACCTGTCGGGCCGCCCCTACCTCGTGCACACCGAGCCCGAGAACATGGCGCCGATGATCGGCTCGTACGACACGACGATGACCCGGCACATCCTGGAGTCCTTCGTCGCGCAGGCCCAGATCGCCCTGCACGTCCACGTCCCGTACGGGCGCAACGCCCACCACATCGTGGAGTGCCAGTTCAAGGCCCTCGCCCGGGCTCTGCGCTACGCTGCCGAGTTCGACCCGCGCGCGGCCGGAATCCTGCCCTCCACGAAGGGCGCCCTCTAGCCGTGAACGGCCTCAACACCATCCTGATCGTCCTCGGCCTGTTCCTGGCCGGGGGCGTCTACTCCTTCCACAAGCAGAAGATGCCCCTGTCGGTCATCGTCCTGCTCGCCATCGGCTCCGCGATGTGCCTCGCCGCCGGAGTCCTGCGGATCCAGGGGATTTGGGAATGAGCGCAGCGCGCCCCACCAAGACCGTCGTGGTCTTCGACTACGGCTTCGGCAACGTCCGGTCCGCCGAGCGGGCGCTCGCGCGCGTCGGCGCGGACGTCGAGATCACCCGCGACTACGACAAGGCCATGGACGCCGACGGGCTCCTCGTGCCCGGCGTCGGTGCCTTCTCCGCCTGCATGCAGGGCCTCAAGGACGTCCGCGGCGACTGGATCATCGGGCGCCGGCTGTCCGGCGGCCGGCCCGTCATGGGCATCTGCGTCGGCATGCAGATCCTCTTCGAGCGCGGCATCGAGCACGGCGTGGAGACCGAGGGCCTCGACGAGTGGCCCGGCACGGTCGGCCCGCTCAAGGCCCCGATCGTGCCCCACATGGGCTGGAACACCGTCGACGCCCCCGCCGACAGCCAGGCCTTCAAGGACCTGGACGACGACGCCCGGTTCTACTTCGTGCACTCCTACGCGGCGCACGGCTGGAGCCTGGAGGTCACCAACCCGCTGATCCGCGCCCCCAAGGTCACCTGGGCCACCCACGGCGAGCGTTTCGTCGCGGCGGTGGAGAACGGGGCCCTGTGGGCCACCCAGTTCCACCCCGAGAAGTCCGGCGACGCCGGGGCCCAGCTCCTCACCAACTGGATCGAGACCCTGTGATGCCCGCACCCACGCTTGAGCTGCTCCCCGCGGTCGACGTCCGCGACGGCCAGGCCGTACGCCTCGTGCACGGCGTGTCCGGCAGCGAGACCTCGTACGGCTCCCCGCTGGAGGCGGCCCTCGCCTGGCAGCGCGCCGGCGCCGAATGGCTGCACCTGGTCGACCTGGACGCCGCCTTCGGCACCGGCGACAACCGGGCCCTGGTCGCCGAGATCACCGGCGCCATGGACATCAAGGTCGAGCTGTCCGGCGGCATCCGCGACGACGCCTCGCTCGCCGCCGCCCTCGCGACCGGCTGCACCCGCGTCAACCTCGGCACCGCCGCCCTGGAGACCCCCGAGTGGGTCGCCAAGGCGATCGCCGAGCACGGCGACAAGATCGCGGTCGGGCTCGACGTGCGGGGCACCACCCTCAAGGGCCGCGGCTGGACCAGCGAGGGCGGGGACCTGTACGAGGCCCTCGCCCGCCTGGACTCCGAGGGCTGCGCCCGGTACGTCGTCACCGACATCGGCAAGGACGGCACGCTGACCGGCCCCAACCTGGAGCTGCTGCGGAGCGTCTGCGCCGCCACGGACCGGCCCGTCGTCGCCTCCGGCGGCATCTCCTCGCTGGACGACCTGCGGGCGCTGTCCGAGCTGGTGCCGCTGGGCGTCGAGGGCGCCATCGTCGGCAAGGCCCTGTACGCGAAGGCCTTCACCCTGGAAGAGGCCCTGCGGGTGGTGTCCGCATGAGCGCCCCCGACGACGTGCGCCGCTTCTCCTCCGGCGGCGCCTACGAGGACGTCATCGGCTACAGCCGGGCCGTGCAGCTCCCCAACGGCCTGGTCCTGGTCTCCGGCTGCACCGCGGCCGACGGCGGCGGCCCCTACGAGCAGGCCATCACGGCCTTCGGCGTCGCCATCAAGGCGCTGGAGCAGGCCGGTCTCGGCGCCGAGCACGTGGTCCGCACCCGGATGTACCTGACGCACGCCCGGGACGTGGACGACGTCGGCCGCGCCCACAAGGAGCTGTTCGACGCGGTGCGCCCCGCCGCATCGATGATCATCGTCTCCGGCTTCGTCGACCCGTCCATGGTCGTCGAGGTGGAGGTCGAGGCGTACCGGGGCCCCGGCGCTTGTGAAGGAGGGGCGGCATGACGCTCGCCGTACGGGTGATCCCCTGCCTGGACGTGGACAACGGCCGGGTCGTCAAGGGGGTCAACTTCCAGAACCTGCGGGACGCCGGTGACCCGGTGGAGATGGCCAAGCTCTATGACGCCGAGGGCGCGGACGAGCTGACCTTCCTCGACATCACGGCGTCCTCCGGGAACCGCGAGACCACCTACGACGTGGTCCGCAGGACCGCCGAACAGGTCTTCATCCCGCTGACCGTGGGTGGCGGCGTACGCACCGCCGACGACGTGGACAGGCTGCTGCGGGCGGGCGCGGACAAGGTGGGCGTGAACACGGCCGCCATCGAGCGGCCCGAACTCATCCGGGAGATCGCGGAGCGGTTCGGCCGGCAGGTGCTGGTGCTCTCGGTCGACGCCCGGCGCACCGCGTCCGGCACGTTCGAGGTCACCACGCACGGCGGCCGCAAGAGCGCCGGCATCGACGCCGTCGAGTGGGCGCACCGGGCCGCCGAGCTGGGCGCCGGGGAGATCCTGCTGAACTCGATGGACGCCGACGGCACGAAGGACGGCTACGACACCGAGATGATCACGGCGGTGCGCAAGCACGTCCGCGTCCCGGTGATCGCCTCGGGCGGCGCGGGCAAGCTGGAGCACTTCCCGCCGGCCATCGCCGCCGGCGCCGACGCGGTGCTCGCCGCCTCGGTGTTCCACTTCGGCGACCTGCGCATCGGCGAGGTCAAGGACACCCTCCGCGAGGCGGGCCACCCGGTCCGCTGACGGCGTCCCGTGCTCCGGCCCGCCCGGCCGGAGCACGGGCGGGGCGTCAGATGCCCAGCTCCGCCACCGTCAGTTTGGCCACGGCCTCCGGCGCGCCGTCCAGTTCCACCGCGGCGGCCTCCTGGCGGCCGAAGCAGAACAGCGTCAGCTCACCCGGTTCGCCCGTCACCGTCACCACCGGGGTCCCCTTGTGGGCGACCGCCGTGCGGCCGTCCGGGCGGCGCAGCACCAGGCCCACCGGCGAACGGCGGCCCGTCAGGCGGGCCAGCTTCTCCAGGCGGGACCAGAGCACGTCCGAGAAGACCGGGTCCAGCTGGCGCGGGGACCAGTCGGGCTGGGCCCGCCGGACGTCCTCGGCGTGGACGTAGAACTCGACCGCGTTCGCCGCCTCGTCGATCTGCTTGACCGCGTACACGGACATCCGCGGCGGCCCGGTACGGATCAGCCGGATCAGTTCCTCGTACGGTTTGGCCGCGTACTCGGCCATCGCCTTGTCCAGCCGGCCCTTGAGCACGTTCAGGAGCAGCCCGCCGGCCGCGTCGGGGCGGCGCTCCCGGACGACCACGTGCGCCGCCAGCTCCCGCGCGCGCCAGCCGTCGCACAGCGTCGGCGCCTCCGGACCCGCCGCCTCCAACAGATCGGCCAGCAGCAGGCGTTCACGCTTCGCATGGGTAGACATGGTGGCCAGCCTACGGCCGGAACCCGCCCCGCGCCTGCTCATCAGGCGGACAGACATCGATGATCGTCACCCGCGCCCGGCACAATGGCCCCATGAGTACGACCTCCCTCGACCCCGCCATCGCCGCCCGCCTCAAGCGCTCCGCGGACGGCCTGGTACCGGCCATCGCCCAGCAGTACGACACCGGTGAGGTGCTCATGCTCGGCTGGATGGACGACGAGGCCCTGCACCGGACCCTGACCACCGGACGCTGCACCTACTGGTCCCGCAGCCGCCAGGAGTACTGGGTCAAGGGCGATACTTCCGGCCACTTCCAGCACGTGAAGTCCGTCGCCCTCGACTGTGACGCCGACACCGTGCTCGTCAAGGTCGACCAGGTCGGAGCCGCCTGCCACACGGGTGCCCGGACCTGCTTCGACGCCGATGTCCTCCCGCTGGCCGCCGAATAGCTAGGTAGGGTCCCACGCCATGGATCTTGAGACGTTCCGCAAGCTCGCGGCCGACCGCCGCGTCATCCCCGTCAGCCGCAAGCTGCTCGCCGACGGAGACACCCCGGTCGGCCTCTACCGGAAGCTCGCCGCCGAACGCCCCGGCACCTTCCTGCTGGAGTCGGCGGAAAACGGCCGGTCCTGGTCCCGCTACTCCTTCATCGGCGTGCGCTCCGACGCCACGCTGACCGTCCGCGACGGACAGGCCCACTGGATCGGCGCCGCCCCCGTCGGCGTCCCCACCGCCGGAGACCCCCTCGACGCCCTGCGCGCCACGGTCGAGGCCCTGCACACTCCCCGCGACAACGCGGCCGGGACGCCGCCCTTCACCGGAGGCATGGTCGGCTACCTCGGCTACGACATCGTGCGCCGCCTGGAGCGCATCGGGGAGCACACCTCCGACGACCTGCGGCTGCCCGAGCTGACCATGCTGCTCACCTCCGACCTGGCGGTCATGGACCACTGGGACGGTACGGTCCAGCTCATCGCCAACGCCATCAACCACAACGACCTCGACACGGGCGTGGACGAGGCCCACGCGGACGCCGTCGCCCGCCTGGACGCCATGGAGGCCGACCTCGCCCGGCCCGCGCCCTACGTGCCGACGCCGCTGCCCGCCTCGGAACTGCCCGAGTTCTCCGCGCTGTGGGGCGGCGAGAAGTACCAGGCCGCCGTCGAGGACGTCAAGGAGCGGATCCGGGCCGGGGAAGCCTTCCAGGTCGTGCCCTCGCAGCGGTTCGAGACCCCGTGCAAGGCGTCCGCACTGGACGTCTACCGGGTCCTGCGGGCCACCAACCCCTCCCCGTACATGTACCTCTTCCGGTTCGAGAACGGCTTCGACGTCGTCGGGTCCAGCCCCGAGGCCCTGGTCAAGGTCGAGGACGGCCGGGCCATGGTCCACCCCATCGCCGGGACCCGGCACCGCGGCGCCACCCCGCAGGAGGACAACGAGCTCGCCGAGGAGCTGCTGGCCGACCCCAAGGAGCGCGCCGAGCACCTGATGCTCGTCGACCTCGGCCGCAACGACCTGGGCCGGGTGTGCGAGCCGGGCTCCGTCGAGGTCGTCGACTTCATGAGCATCGAGCGCTACTCGCACGTGATGCACATCGTCTCGACCGTCACCGGCCGGGTCGCCGAGGGCAAGACCGCCTTCGACGTGCTCACCGCCTGCTTCCCGGCCGGCACCCTCTCCGGCGCGCCCAAGCCCCGCGCCATGCAGATCATCGAGGAACTGGAGCCCTCCCGCCGGGGCCTGTACGGCGGCTGCGTCGGCTACCTCGACTTCGCCGGCGACTCCGACACGGCCATCGCCATCCGTACCGCCCTGCTGCGCGACGGCACCGCGTACGTGCAGGCCGGGGCCGGTGTGGTCGCGGATTCGGTGCCCGAGCTGGAGGACAACGAGTGCCGCAACAAGGCCGCCGCGGTGCTCCGCGCGGTGGGAGCGGCGAACCGCCTCCACGGCGTCTGACCCGGTAGGGGATAGTGGGGTACGTGAGTGCCGTACCCCCGCCCCGAACCGATGCCGAGTCCGCGTCCGAGCCCGTGGCCACCGACAGCCGCGGCGGCCGCCGCAGCGTGGCCGTCGCCCTGCTGCTCGGTGCGCTCGGCGCCACCGTCGTCCTGCTCGCCTCCGGCCGGGTCTGGGCCCGGGGCAGCGCCGTCGTCGCCGGCGGGTCGCTCCCGCTGAGCGCGGACGGGCAGGCCGTCACCGGGCTGCCCGCCGCCCTGGCCATCGTCGGGCTCGCCGCCCTGGTCGCGGTGTTCGCCGTACGCGGCAAGAGCCGGCTGCTGGTCTCCGCCCTGCTGGCGCTGAGCGGTCTGGGCGCCGCGCTGGCCGCGGTGGCCGCCGCCGACGACCGCCGGGCCCTGGACGAGAAGGCCGCCTCCACGACGGCCGACACCGCCGCCCGGGTGGCCGGGCTGACCCACACCCCGTGGCCGTACGTCACCGCCGGCGGAGCGGTCCTGATCCTGCTCGCCGGGCTGCTCGCGCTGCGCTTCGGCAGCGCCTGGCCCGCGATGGGCGGCCGCTACGAACGCGACGGCAGCCCGCGGCCGCGCAAGACCGCGGTGGTGGACCCGGACCGGCCCGAGGACCTGTGGAAGGCTCTGGACCGGGGCGAGGACCCGACCCACTGACAGCGCGCCCCGCCCGGTGCGGGACAATGGTCATCGAGCGTTCGACACAGACCGCGATACAGCACTGCGCGACAGAGCAACGAGGAGCAACTCATGGCGGGCACGCACCACGGACACACCCCGGCCGCCTGGACCGGTGTCATCATCGCCTTCATCGGTTTCTGCATCTCCGGCGCCTTCATGGTGCTGGCGAACCCGCTCGGCTTCTGGGCCGGCCTGGTCGTCGTCGCGCTCGGCGGTGTCGTCGGCCTGGCGATGAAGTCGGCGGGAATGGGCGCCCCGAAGCCCGCCCACGACGACCTCGCACAGGTCATCGCCGCCAACAAGGTCGCCGCGAAGGTCTGAGCCGGACGTCGGCCGCCGCGCCACCCGGCCGGACGCGCCTCCGGCAAGGCGCGGTTTCGAGAGGCGCGGCCCGTCGGGCTGCGCCTTTTGTCATGAGCGGAGACAATCACCGCGTGGACGCCCCTCACCCCCCCGCCCCCGCGCACGTACCGCCCGGCGCGCCGTCCCCGGTCTCCCGGGCCCGGAGCCTGGCCGCCCCCGTGCTCACGCTGGCCGGGACGGTCGCCGCGTTCGCGTACGTGGGCGCCGTCGACCCCAACCAGCCGGGCCACTATCCGGTCTGCCCGCTCCTGCGGCTGACCGGGATCCTGTGCCCGGGCTGCGGCGGGCTGCGCAGCGCGCACGCCTTCGCCCACGGCGATCTGGTGACCGCGCTCGGCGACAACGCCGTCGCCGTCCTCGGCTACTTCCTCTTCGCCGCCTTCCTGGGCCGCTGGCTGGTCCTGGCCGCGCGCGGCGGGCCGCCGCCGAGGATCGCCCTGCCACCGGTGTACTGGTGGGTCGTGGGAGCGGTCGTACTGGCCTTCGCCGTGGTCCGCAACCTCCCCTTCGGATCCGCCCTGGCCCCCTGAGACGGGCGGGGCGCGAGGGGAAGCCGGGATTCCGGGGGAACCGCACATTCCGACTGTCCAGTCCATGGGACACCCCCACGCTCCGTGCGGAGGCCGTGGCGACCTGCGGATACCATTTGAGTGCTGACCTTGCAGTGGTACGTGTCTGCAAGGCGGCCGACCGTCATCGACCCGGAAGGGGGCCGCTCGCGTGAGTGTGCTCGACGAGATCATCGAAGGGGTCCGCGAAGACCTTGCCGAACGGCAGGCCCGCGTGAGCCTCGACGAGCTCAAGGAGCGTGCCGCCAAGGCGCCCCAGGCCAAGGACGGTGTCGCCGCCCTGCGCGGCGACAGCGTCAAGGTGATCTGCGAGGTGAAGCGCTCCAGCCCCTCCAAGGGCGCGCTCGCCGCGATCGCCGATCCGGCCGGGCTCGCCGCCGACTACGAGGCGGGCGGTGCGGCGGTCATCTCCGTCCTCACCGAGCAGCGTCGTTTCGGCGGCTCGCTGGCCGACCTGGAGGCCGTCCGTGCCCGCGTGGACATCCCGATCCTGCGCAAGGACTTCATCGTCACGGCGTACCAGCTGTGGGAGGCCCGCGCCTACGGCGCCGACCTCGCCCTGCTGATCGTCGCGGCCCTGGAGCAGGAAGCCCTCGTCTCCCTCATCGAGCGGGCCCAGTCCATCGGGCTGACCCCGCTGGTCGAGGTCCACGACGAGGAGGAGGTCGAGCGCGCCGTCGCCGCCGGCGCCAAGATCATCGGTGTCAACGCGCGCAACCTCAAGGACCTCAAGGTCGACCGCTCCACCTTCGAGCGCGTCGTCGAGGCCATCCCCGACCACATCGTCAAGGTCGCCGAGTCCGGGGTGCGCGGACCGCACGACCTGATCGCGTACGCCAACGAGGGCGCCGACGCCGTCCTCGTCGGGGAGTCCCTGGTCACCGGACGCGACCCGAAGGCGGCCGTGGCCGACCTGGTGGCCGCCGGCGCCCACCCCGCCCTGCGGCACGGGCGGAGCTGACCCCGCCCGTGCCCGTCTCCCGCTCCTCCGTCCGCACCCGCCCGGGCCACGGCCCGGCCGGCGTGCCGACGGCGCACGCGCCGCTGGCGCGCGGCTGCCGCCCCCGCGGCTGCCGCGCCCCCGCCCGGCGCGTGCACGGCCGGCGGGTGCGGTACGTGATCGGCTCCGAGCCCGGACAGGTCAACGGCATGCGATGGCGCCCTTCGCCCGCGCCGTGACGACGGCTGCCCCGCCCCGGTACCCCTGAGGTACCGGCCGGGCACCCTCGTACGGTCCGCCGCCCCGAGCCGCCGGCCCCGGGCCCGGGCCGCTGTCCGTATCCCCAGCACCCCCGCCAGCGGGGTGCGCGGGCCGCGGGCCGGCGGCGCAATACGGTGAAGCCATCCCGTCGCACCCCGTAGGAGTACGTGGACATGTCCACCCACTCGTTCTTCATCCCGGACCCGCAGGGTCTGGTCCCCAACGCCGAGGGCTACTTCGGCGACTTCGGCGGCAAGTTCATCCCGGAGGCGCTCGTCGCCGCCGTGGACGAGGTCGCCGTCGAGTACGAGAAGGCCAAGGGCGACCCGTCCTTCGCGGCCGAGCTCAACGAGCTCATGGTCAACTACACGGGCCGCCCCAGCGCCCTGACCGAGGTCCGCCGCTTCGCCGGGCACGCCGGCGGCGCACGGATCTTCCTCAAGCGCGAGGACCTCAACCACACCGGCTCGCACAAGATCAACAACGTGCTGGGCCAGGCGCTGCTCACCAAGCGCATGGGCAAGACCCGCGTCATCGCCGAGACCGGCGCCGGCCAGCACGGCGTGGCCACGGCCACCGCCTGCGCCCTCTTCGGCCTCGACTGCACCATCTACATGGGCGAGATCGACACCGAGCGCCAGGCCCTCAACGTGGCCCGCATGCGCATGCTGGGCGCCGAGGTGATCGCCGTGAAGTCCGGCTCCCGCACCCTCAAGGACGCCATCAACGAGGCGTTCCGGGACTGGGTCGCCAACGTGGACCAGACCCACTACCTCTTCGGCACCGTCGCCGGCCCGCACCCCTTCCCGGCCATGGTCCGCGACTTCCACCGCGTCATCGGAGTCGAAGCCCGCCGCCAGATCCTGGAGCGGGCCGGGCGCCTGCCCGACGCCGTCGCGGCCTGCGTCGGCGGCGGCTCCAACGCCATCGGCCTCTTCCACGCCTTCATCCCCGACACGGACGTGCGCCTGGTGGGCTTCGAGCCCGCCGGGCACGGCGTGGAGACCGGCGAGCACGCGGCCACGCTGACCGCCGGCGAGCCCGGGATCCTGCACGGCTCCCGCTCCTACGTCCTCCAGGACGAGGAGGGCCAGATCACCGAGCCCTACTCGATCTCGGCCGGCCTGGACTACCCGGGCATCGGCCCGGAGCACTCCTACCTCAAGGACAGCGGGCGCGGCGAGTACCGCGCGGTCACCGACGACGCCGCGATGCAGGCCCTGCGCCTGCTCTCCCGCACGGAGGGCATCATCCCGGCGATCGAGTCCGCGCACGCCCTCGCGGGCGCGCTGGACCTGGGCCGGGAACTCGGCCCCGACGGGCTGATCGTGGTCAACCTGTCCGGCCGCGGCGACAAGGACATGGACACCGCCGCCCGCTACTTCGGGCTGTACGACACGGACGGGGAAGTCGCCGAGAACGAGTTCGCCGAGGGGGACGACAAGTGAGCGCCAACGGAAACATCGAGCTGCTGAGCGCGACCCTCGCCAAGGCGAAGTCCGAGGACCGGGCCGCCCTCGTCGCCTACCTCCCGGCCGGCTTCCCGACCGTGGACGGCGGCATCGAGGCCGTCAAGGCCGTCGTGGCCGGCGGCGCGGACGTCGTCGAGATCGGCCTGCCGCACAGCGACCCGGTCCTGGACGGCCCGGTCATCCAGACCGCCGACGACATCGCCCTGCGCGGCGGCGTGAAGATCGCCGACGTGATGCGCACCGTGCGCGAGGCGTACGAGGCCACCGGCGTGCCGATCCTGGTCATGACGTACTGGAACCCCATCGACCGCTACGGCGTCGAGCGGTTCACCGCCGAACTGGCGGCCGCGGGCGGCGCGGGCTGCATCCTGCCCGACCTGCCGGTCCAGGAGTCCGCGCTGTGGCGCGAGCACGCGCGCGAGCACGGGCTGGCGACCGTCTTCGTCGTCGCCCCGAGCAGCCAGGACGCGCGCCTGGCCACCATCACCGCGGCCGGCTCGGGCTTCGTCTACGCCGCCTCCCTGATGGGCGTCACCGGCACCCGCGAGTCGGTCGGCGACCAGGCCCAGGACCTGGTGCGCCGCACCCGGGCCACCACCGACCTGCCGGTGTGCGTGGGCCTCGGCGTGTCCAACGCCGCGCAGGCGAAGCAGGTCGCCGGCTTCGCGGACGGGGTGATCGTCGGCTCGGCCTTCGTGAAGCTGCTGCTGGACGCCCCCGACCTGGAATCCGGGCTGGACGGCGTACGGGCGCTGGCGGGCGAGCTCGCGGAAGGCGTACGCAGGTCCTGACGCCCTGCGGGCCCGATCGGAAGTTCTGTAGCCCGATCGAGTGGAAGTGGGAGCGGGGAGGCACGCGAGTGCCTCCCCGCTTCGTTTGGCCGAACGTGAGCGAGAAGAACGACGGTACGAACCGCGATGCGACGAAACGATCGGCCCGGGAGCGACTCCTCGCGGAGCGCGAGCGGCAGAAGAAGAAGGACAAGCGCCGCCGGACCCTCATCGTGTCCGCGGCGGTCGTCGGCGTACTCGGGCTGGCCGCGGTCGTCGGCCTGATCGCGGCGAACACCGGCAAGGGCGACAAGTCCGCCAAGGCGGGCCCGGTGGCCGCCCCGTCGGGGGCCACCGGCAAGGACGCGCTCGCCATCCAGACGGGCAAGCCCGAGGCCAAGTCCACCCTCACCGTGTGGGAGGACTTCCGCTGCCCGGCCTGCAAGGCCTTCGAGGACAACTACCGGACCACGGTCCACGACCTGGAGGCCAGAGGACTGCTCAAGGTCGACTACCACCTGGTCACCTTGATCGACGGGAACATGCGCGGCACCGGATCCCTGAACGCGGCGAACGCGGCCGCCTGCGCGCAGGACGCCGGCAAGTTCCCCGCGTACCACGACGTGCTCTTCCAGAACCAGCCGCAGGAGACCGACGACGCCTACGGCAAGAACGCCAGGCTGCTGGAACTGGCGGGCAAGGTGCAGGGGCTGGACACCCCGGCGTTCCGTTCCTGCGTGAACGCCGGCACCCACAACAGCTGGGTCGCGAAGTCGCACGAGGCGTTCCAGGCCGCGAAGTTCCGCGGCACCCCGAGCGTGCTGCTCAACGGCAAGGACATCTTCGCCGACCAGGCGAACCCGCTGACCCCGCAGAAGATCAAGGAAGCGGTGGAAGCCGCCGCCAAGGGGAACGGCGGTGCGGCGACGACCCCCGGCGGGAAGGGCTCGCCCTCGGCCTCGGCCTCGCCCTCGGGCTCCGCGGCGTCGTCGTCCTCCTCCGGTCCGGGCACGGGGAAGTCCTCCTCGTCCGCAACGTCGGGCACGGCTTCGTCCGGGAGCAAGGGCGGGGGATCCGCCAAGGCGGGCGCCGCGGAGGACTGAGTATCGATTTCACGGCAGGTTGCCGGGCGGGTTGCGGTGGGTACCGCCCGGCAAGGTAGCGTCGGTCCTGCCATGACACTTGCCTATATCCCCAGCCCGTCGACCGGCGTGATCCATCTCGGACCGATCCCGCTTCGCGGCTACGCGTTCTGCATCATCATCGGCGTCTTCGTCGCCGTCTGGCTCGGCAACAAGCGCTGGATCGCACGCGGCGGAAAGCCGGGCACGGTCGCGGACATCGCCGTGTGGGCGGTGCCGTTCGGCCTGGTCGGCGGCCGCCTCTACCACGTGATCACCGACTACCAGCTCTACTTCGGCGAGGGCCGGAACTGGGTCGACGCCTTCAAGATCTGGGAGGGCGGCCTCGGCATCTGGGGCGCGATCGCGCTCGGCGCGGTGGGTGCCTGGATCGGCTGCCGGCTGCGCGGGATCCCGCTGCCGGCCTGGGCGGACGCCCTGGCCCCGGGCATCGCGCTGGCCCAGGCCTGCGGTCGCTGGGGCAACTGGTTCAACCAGGAGCTGTACGGGCGGCCCACCGACCTGCCCTGGGCCCTGAAGATCAGCGAGGGCCCGAACCGGGTCGCGGGTACCTACCACCCCACCTTCCTCTACGAGTCCCTGTGGTGCGTCGGTGTCGCCCTGCTGGTGATCTGGGCCGACCGCCGCTTCAAGCTCGGACACGGGCGGGCGTTCGCCCTGTACGTGGCCGCGTACTGCGCCGGGCGCGGCTGGATCGAGTACATGCGGGTCGACGAGGCGCACCACGTCTTCGGCGTGCGGCTGAACGTCTGGACGGCGATCGTCGTCTTCGTGCTCGCCGTGGTCTACCTGGTCCTGTCGCAGAAGCTGCGGCCGGGTCGGGAAGAGGTCGTGGAGCCGGACCGGGGTCCGGCGGCCGGGGGCCCGGCAACGGACGCCGGGGACGCGGAGCCCGCGTCCGTCGGCCCCGCTGCCGAGGACGGCGCCGGCGCTGCCGTGGACTCCGACGCCGAGGCGGGATCCGCGACGACGACCGGATCCGCCGGTCAGGGGCCGGGGGAGCCGGGCGACCCGCAGGGCACGCGGGACGCCGAATCCGCGCCCGAGGCCAAGAAGCTCTGATCCGGCCCGGCCGGAACGCCAACGGGGGGCGCCGCGCGACCGCGCTGCGCCCCCCTTGCGTGTACCGGGGGCCGGGGCGCCGGTCAGGAGGGGATCTGCGAGCCGCGGCGGGAGAGCGCGACCACGCGTTCCGCGCCGGCCAGCACCGCCGGGTCGACGAAACGGCCGTCGGGGAGGGCCACCGCGCCCGGGGTGAGCCGGGCCGCGGCCATGATCTGCTCGGCGGCGGAGACCTCTTCCGGGCCGGGCAGGTAGGCCCGTTCGATGACCGGGAGCTGGCGGGGGTGGATCGCCGCCCGGCCCAGGAAACCCAGCGAACGCCCCCGGGCGCAGGAGACGGCCAGCGCCTCCAGGTCCCGGATGTCGGGGAACACCGACTGCGCGGGCGGGGCCAGCCCGGCGGCCCGGGCCGCGATCACCACCCGGGAGCGCGGCCAGTCCAGGCCCGCCTCGGAGCTGATGCCGAGGTCGGCCCGGAGATCCGCCTCGCCGAGGGACAGCCCGTGCAGGGCGGGGTGGGCGCGGGCGATCTCGTAGGCCCGTTCCACGCCCAGCGCGGACTCCAGCAGGGCGTACAGGGCCACCCCGCCGGTGCGGTCGGCGACCGCCGCGATCTGCTCGGGCGCGCAGATCTTGGGCAGGCGCAGGCCCGCGAGGCCCGGCAGCCCGGTCAGCGCGGTGAGGTCGGCGCCCGCCCAGGGGGAGTCCAGGGCGTTGACCCGGACGTGGACGGGCACCGGCGGCCGGTCGGTGAGCAGTTCGGCGGTCGCGGCGCGGGCGTACTCCTTGCGGGAGAGCGAAACCGCGTCCTCCAGGTCCACGATGACGGCGTCGGCCCCCGAGTGCAGGGCCTTCCAGACCACTTCGGGCCGGTCACCGGGTGCGTACAGCCAGCTAAGGATCATAGGGCCCCTTCCTTGCGGAGAGCGGTGATCTCGGCCTCGGTGAGACCGAGTTCGGTGAGGACGGCGTCGGTGTCCGCGCCGTGCGGACGCCCCGCCCAGCGGATCGCGCCCGGCGTCCCGGACAGCCTGAAGAGGACGTTCTGCATCCGCAGCGGTCCCAGCTCCGGGTCCTCGACCTCGGTGAGGGTGCCGAGCGCCGCGTACTGCGGATCTGCCATCACGTCCCGTACGTCGTAGACCGGGGCGACCGCCGCCTCGGCCTGCTCGAAGGCGGCGATCACGTCGTCGGCCTTGTGCCGGGCGATCCAGCCGCCGACCGCCTCGTCGAGCACCGGTGCGTGGGCGGCCCGGCCGGAGCCGGTCGCGAACCAGGGCTCGGCGATCAGTTCGGGCCGGCCGACCAGGCGCAGGACGCGCTCCGCGACGGACTGCGCCGAGGTGGACACCGCCAGCCAGCGGCCGTCCGCGCTGCGGTAAGTGTTGCGCGGGGCGTTGTTGGTGGAGCGGTTTCCGGTGCGCGGCTGGACGTAGCCCAGCTGGTCGTACCAGAGCGGGTGCGGGCCGAGCACGGTGAGGATCGGCTCGATGATGGCCAGGTCCACGACCTGCCCCTGCCCCGTGCGGTCGCGGCCCGCGAGCGCCGTCATCACGGCGTACGCGGTGGTCAGCGCGGCGATCGAGTCCGCGAGCCCGAACGGCGGCAGCGCCGGCGGACCGTCCGGCTCCCCGGTGATCGCGGCGAAGCCGCTCATGGCTTCCGCGAGGGTGCCGAATCCGGGGCGGCGGGCGTACGGGCCGTGCTGGCCGAACGCCGTCACGCGGGCCAGGACCAGGCGCGGGTTGGCGGCGGAAAGCTCCGGCCAGCCGAGCCCCCACCGCTCCAGGGTGCCGGGGCGGAAGTTCTCGATGACCACGTCGGCGGTGGCGGCCAGCCGCAGCAGGGTGTCCCGGCCTCCCGGGGCGGACAGGTCGAGGGTCATCGTCCGCTTGTTCCGCCCCAGCAGCTTCCACCACAGCCCGATGCCGTCCTTGGCGGGGCCGTGGCCCCGGGAGGGATCCGGGCGCACCGGGTGCTCGACCTTGACGACCTCGGCGCCGAAGTCGCCGAGCAGGGTGGCGGCGAGGGGCCCGGCGAAGAGGGTCGCCAGGTCGAGGACGCGCAGCCCGGCGAGGGGAGCGGTAGCGCGTGCGGCGTCGCCGGTCATGACAGCGCCGCCGCGAAGGCGTCGGTTTCGGCGCGGGTCGGCATCGAGTCCTGGGCGCCGGACCGTTGGACGGACAGCGCGGCGGCCGCGGCCGCCCAGTGCAGGGCCTCGGGCGTCGGGCGGCCTTCGCCGAGCGCCACGGCGAGGGCTCCGACGAAGGTGTCCCCGGCGGCGGTGGTGTCCACCGCCCGGACGCGGGGCGCGGGTACGGTCAGCGGCTCGCGGTCCCGGGCCGCGTAGCGGACCCCGGCCGCCCCGAGGGTGACCACCACCTCGGGCACGTCCCGGAGCAGGGCCTCGGCCGCCGCGTGCGGGTCGGTCAGGCCGGTGAGGGCGGCGGCCTCGTGTTCGTTCGGCACCAGCAGGTCGGTGAGGCCGAGGAGTTCGGGCGGCAACGGCTGGGCCGGGGCCGGGGTGAGGACGGTCCGTACGCCGTGGGCCCGGGCGGCCCGCGCCCCCGCGAGCACGGCTTCCATGGGGAGTTCGAGCTGGAGGAGCAGACAGTCGGCGGCGCCGATCCGGGATGCGTCGCCCGCCTCCAGGCCGGTCACCAGGCCGTTGGCGCCCGGGATGACGATGATGCTGTTCGCGCCCTCCCCGTCGACGGTGATGTGCGCGGTGCCGCTGGCGCCCTCGACGGTGCGCAGGGCGGCCGTCTCGACCCCGGCCGCCGCGAGCGCGTCCCGCAGCCGTACGCCGAACGCGTCGGCCCCCACCGCCCCGATCATCACCACCTGCCCGCCGCAACGGGCCGCGGCCACCGCCTGGTTGGCGCCCTTGCCGCCCGGGACGGTACGGAAGGAGGTCCCGGTGACGGTCTCGCCGAGCCGGGGCGCCTTGGGGACGTAGGCGACGAGGTCCATGTTCGTACTGCCGAGCACGGCGATGGCCGTCATGAGCGGGCTGCCTCCTGAGCGGTGAGGTGGGCGAGGGTGTCGAAGCCGACGCCGTCGAAACCGGCGACGGTGGTGGCGAGGCGGTTCTTCAGGGGCGCGGCCCAGCGGTGCGGGACCGCGCCCGCGACGAGGGCGGCGAGGGAACCGGCGGTCGCGCCGTTGGAGTCGGTGTCCCAGCCGCCGGACACGGCGCGGCACACGGAGCGGCTGAAGTCGCCGTCGGCGTGGGTGAGGGCGGCGGCCACGAGGGCGGTGTTGGGGACGGCGTGGACCCAGTGGTAGTGGCCGTGGCGGGCGTGGAGTTCGTCCACGACGCGGTCGAAATCGGCGTACCGCCCGGCGGTGTCGACGGCGTGCCGGACGGCGGCGGCGAGCCGGGAGCGGGGCGGTACGACGGCCAGTCCGGCGCGGAGCGCGGTGTGCACGTCGGCCAGGCCGGTGGCGGCCTCGGCGATGGCGGCGGCGGTGAAGAGGGCCGCGTAGAGGCCGTTGGCGGTGTGGGTGAGCACGGCGTCGCGGTAGGCCTGGGCCGCGGCGGCGGCCGGGTCGCCGGGGTTGGTCCAGCCGTGGACGTCGGCGCGGATGAGGGCGCCGATCCACTCGCGGAAGGGGTTGTGGTGGGTGGCGGTGGCCGGGGGTTCCAGGCCGTGCAGGAGGTTGCGGTACGCGATGCGCTCGGCGGTGAACGTCCGGCCGGCCGGGAGCTCGTCGAGCCAGAGGCGGCCGACGTCGGCGGTGGTGAAGCCCTTGCCGTGGCGCTGGAGGAGGAGCAGGCCGAGGAGCGGGTAGTTGAGGTCGTCGTCCTCGGGGGTGCCGTCGATGTTCTCGGCGAGGGAGGTGGGGGCGGAACGGCGGTTCCAGGGGTAGGCGGCCAGCAACTCGGCGGGGACGCCGCGGGCGGTGAACCAGTCGTCCAGGGGCCAGTTGCCGGTGGCGCGGGCGAGCGCGCGGATCCCTTCCAGGGGCAGCTTCTCGACGGGCTTGCCGAGCACACACCCGACGGCGCGCCCGACCCACGCGGCCTCCAACCGCCCCACGTCGGGTGCCTGCGGCTGCGGCCCCGAGGGTGGGCGGGGCCGCGCGGTCGGCTGCGGGCCGGCGGGGGCCCCGGTCCGCGGAGCCGGGTGCTGCTCCGGCTGCGCCCGGTGCCGTTCTACGGGCCTTGGCCCGAGGTCCGGCTCCGCGGAGGGGCGGGGGCGTGTGGCCGGCTGCGCGACCGGGTGCTGTCCCGGGTGCGGGCCGGGGTGCGCGGAGGGCTGCGGGGCAGGGGTGGTCGTCGGCCGGGGGGCGGGGCGTGCCGAGGGCTGGGCGTGGTGCCGTTCCACCGGCCTCGGCCCGAGGTCCGGCTCCGGGAGAAAGGACGGGCGGGGGTGGGGGCCGGCCTTGGCGGGGGTGTTCCAGGTGGCGGTGATGGCCTGCCAGGACTCCGGCTCGTCGGGTGCCGAGGGGCAGGGGAGCGCCGCGAGTCGGGTCAGCAGGCGGCACGCCAGCTCCCGCAGCTCCGGACCGGCGGGGACCGGGGAGGCGCCGGCCCGCTCCGGCGCCGGGTGGCCGCCCGCCGCGAGCCAGACCCGCAGCAGCGGCTCCGCGTCCCGCCCGTCCTGCGCGGCCTGCCGCAGCTCGTGGCCGACCAGGTCCTCGGGCTGGACCCACGTCACCCGCCCGGGCCCGGTCACCGTGGCCCCGCGCTCACCGTGCACGCCGCCTCGCGGGCGGAGGGTCCGGCTTGCCCGCAGGGCCGGACCGACGTGAGCCGTGCGGGCCGTCCGGGGCGGCCCCCTCGGGGGTGGGGACCGGTCAGCCGGGCCGGGCCGGGCCGGGGCGCTGCGGGCGCCGTCGGGTGGGGGCGCCGGCCGGTTCCGGCGGGTGGCTGGGCGTACGTCGGCCGTGCGGGGCCGGTCGGCCGTAGCCGGGTCGCTGTGGGCGCCGTCGGGCGGGGGCTCTGCCAGGTCCTCCCGTGGGGCCGGGCGCACGCGAGCCGTGCGGGCCCGGTCGCTGCCGGACGGCCTTTCCCGCCCCGTGGGCGTGGATCGGGCCGGTCCCGGGTCAGCCGTAGCGGTTCCGGCTCGGCCGCCGCGGACGTCGTCAGGGGGGAGCGGTGTCGGGCCGGGTCCGGGGGCCGGGGGCACGACGCCGCGGCGGGGCCGGTCACCGCGGGTCCGCGACGGCCGCTGCGGGGGTGACGGCCAATCGGCCGGGGCGCTGCGGGCGCCGTCGGGTGGGGGCGCCGGCCGGTCCCGGCGGGTGGCTGGGCGTACGTCGGCCGGACCGGGCCGGGGCGGGTCAGCATGCCGGGTCCGCGATCGAGGTGAACGCCGATTCGTGGGCGCGGCGGCGGGTGCGGTCGCGGGCGAAGACCTCCCGGGCCACCGCCGCCAGCGCCGCCGCCGGGGCGTGCAGGTCGAGCCGGCTCGCCTCCGCGACCTGCTTCGCCCAGCCCTCCGGTACCGCCGCGAGGCCGTTCAGGGCCCCGGACAGCGCCCCCGCCATCGTGGCCGTCGAGTCGCAGTCCCGCCCGTAGTTGACGGCTCCGAGCACCGCACCCTCGTACGCCCCGTCCGCGACCAGCAGCATGCCGAGCGCGATCGGGAGCTCCTCGATCGAGTGCAGCCGCGACGGCCGCCGGGCGCCGAGCGACGGCCGGCGGTAGTCCGGTCCCACCGAGTCGTACGGGGCGACCGCCTCCCGTAGCGGGACCAGCGCCGACTCGAAGTCCCGGTGGCCGCGGGCGACGTCCCGGACCGCCTCGATGGCCGCCCGGGTGCCGTCCTTCGCCAGGGACACGGCCGTGTCCACCACCGAGCCCGCCGTCGCCCCCGGCACGCACGCCGCGGCCACCGCCGCCGCGAACACGCCCGCCGCCTCCCGCCCGTACGAGGACTGGTGCGCCCCGGCGACGTCCAGCGCCTCCGCGTACGCGGCCTCGGGATGGCCCGCGTTGACCAGCCCGACCGGTGCCATGTACATCGCCGCCCCGCAGTTGACGATGTTGCCGGTGCCCGCCTCCCGCGGGTCGGCGTGCGCGTAGTGCAGCCGGGTCACGATCCACTTCTCCGCGAGGAAGATCCGCTGGAGCGGCAGGGCTTCGGCTTCGAGCTCCGGGATCCAGCGCGGGTTGGTCATCAGGTCCGGGACCAGGTGCTCGGCGACCGCGTAGGCGTCGAGGTGGTCCCGTACGGCCTCGTAGACCCGTACCAGGGCATGGGTCATCAGGGTGTCGTCGGTGACGTGCCCGTCCCCCTTGTGGTACGGCGCGATGGGGCGGGCGGTGCGCCAGTCCTCGTACCAGGGGCCGACGATGCCGCGCACGCGGCCGCCGTGCCGCTCGACGATCCGGTCCGGTGACCAGCCCTCCACCGGGCCGCCGAGCGCGTCGCCGACGGCCGCGCCGACGAGACAGCCGGCCGCCCGGTCGTCGAGGGTGAGGGGGGTCAGCGTCATGTCCGAATCATCCCTTGGGGTGGCTGGGCCGCGTGGGCGGCGCGGGCTTTGGGCGAGGTGAGTTCCGTACGGGCGAGGAGCGCGGCGAGTTCGACCAGGTCGGTACCGGCGAGGCGGGGGAGGGCGCAGCCGGAGAGGGTGCGGCAGGCCTCGCGCCAGGCGGCCGGGAGGCAGTCGCCGCCGCCGAGGGCGCCGGTGAGGGCTCCGGCGAGGGCGGGGGCGGAGTCCGCGACGCGCGAGAGGCAGGCGGCGGCGGGGACGGCCTCGGCGACGTTGCCACGGGCGGCCGTGACCAGCGCGAGCGCGACGGGGACGGTTTCGGCGGCGGCGATGCCGTAGCTGTAGACGTGGTCGACGATCTGGTGCTCGAGGAGCGGGACGAGGGCGAAGGCACCGGCGCCGTCGTCGGTACGGGCGAGCTTGACGGCGTGGCGGGCGTTGCGGCCGATCTCGGTGGCTTCGGGGAGTTGCTCCAGGGCGGCGTCGACGGCGGCGTCGGCGTCCGCGCCGGCGAGCGCGGTGGCGATGGCGGCGGCCATGGCCCGGGCGCCGTGGACCCCGTCGCCGTCCTGGGTGTAGCGGGCGTCGAACTCGGCGAGGTCCGCCGCCGCCCGGGGGTCGCCGGGGTGGACGACGGCGAGGACGCAGGCGCGGATGCAGGCGGCGTCGTCGAAGTAGTGCGGGTTGTCGTGGCCGGTGGCGGGCGGGCGCAGGCCGGCGGCGAGGTTGCCGAGGCCGGCGCGGACGGAGATGCGGGCGCGCAGGGGGAGGACGGCGGACTCGACCTCGGGGGCGCGTTCGGCCGCGGCGGCGACCTCGCTGGCCAGGGCGTTCCAGGCGAGGTCGATGGCGGCGCGCATCCGGCGGGACCGGGAGAGGTCGCTGAGCAGGACGCCGGCGGCGGTCAGGACGGACTCGGCGGCGAAGGCGGCCCATTCGGCGTCGTCGGAGGGGCCGAGGCGCAGGGGTTCGGGGGGCTGGTTGAGGGCGATGGGGACGGGGAGGGTGGTGGTGGCGTTCTGCTCGGCGAAGGTGTCCAGCTCGCGGGTGAGGCGGCGGGTCCATTCGGGCATCCGGCTGGCCCGGTGCCGGGCGGCGGGCCACCCGGCCGCGTCGCCTGCGGCGAGCCCGAGCAGCAACCCCTCGATGCGCCGGGGTCCGTCGGGGGGAACCGGCACGGTGACCGCCTCCGCGGCGGCGGGCCCGGCGTCGGCGTCCCGCATGCCGGAATCGGCCCCGGCCCGCAGGACCGTCCCGCTGACGGTACGGGGCCGCGCGCGCTCGGGCCCGGACGGGTCGCCCGCGCTGTCCCGGCTGCCGCCCGGGGGTCCGTCGGGGCGCCGCTCGGCCACCGGGCCGGCGGTGGCTCCGGCCTGGCGCACCCAACCACTGCCGGGTGCCGTCGGGGCGGCGCCTCGGGCCCCGCGGGGGTCCGCGGGCTCCGGGCCGCGGGTTCCCGGGAGGTCCGCCGCCGGGGCCGGGTCCGGCGGCGCCGCCCCGGGTACCGGGCGGAGGTCGCCCGCCAGGGCCCGGGCGGGGTCCGGCCCGGCCGCCTCCCGTGCGGGGTGGCGGTCGCCCGGAGTACGCGTGGGGTGTCCGCCCGGGTCGCCCGTGCCGGCCCGGCTGCAGGGGTCCGGGCCGGGGGCGGTTGCGCCTTGGCGTACCCAGCGGCCGAACTCCGCTGTGGCGGCGCCCAGGTCGGGGGGCCGGGCGGGGTCCGGCCCGGCCGCCCCGGGTGCGGGGCGGCGGTCGCCCGGGGTGGGGCGGGGCTCCGCCTGTTCCGGGCCGCCTGCTCCCGCCCGGTCGGCCGGCGGGGTCCGGGCGGGGGCCGGTCCTGCCGGTGGCGGGGCGGCAGTCGCCGGGCCGGGCGGTGGGACGACGGGGCGGTCCGGGTGGCGGGGTGGGTCGTAGGGAGGGGGCGGGGTCATCGGGGCGGCTCGGTTTCCGGGGTGAGGAGGTCCGCGATGTCCAGGACGTGGTAGCCCCGCATCGAGGGCAGGCAGCTGCCCCGGACCGGGCCGATCGCCGACGACCACTGAGACGGGATCGCCCGCACCCCCGACAGCGCCCCGGACAGCGCTCCCGCCACCGCCGCCGTGGTGTCCGCGTCGCGCCCCATGTTGACCGCCGTGAGCACGGACTCGGCGAAGTCCCCGCGCGCCGCCGCGAACGCCCCGAACGCCAGGCCCACCGCCTCGGGGGCCAGGTCCGTCCACGGGTAGCCGCCGATCACCACCGCCGAGCGCACCGCCCGCTCGCCGCGCGGGGCCGCCGTCACGGCCCGGCGCAGCGAGCGCGCCGTCCAGGAGTCCGAGGGGATCACCGACAGGGCCGCCGAGACGACCGACGCCGGTGAGCCGCCGGCCATCGCGGCCGCGACCCCCGCCGCCACCGCCTGGCCGCCGTAGATGCCCTCCCCGTCGTGGCTGACCGACCCGTCGATCGCCACCAGCCGTGCGGCCTCCGCCGGCCGCCCGGCCGCGAAGACCCCGAACGGGGCCGCCCGCATGGCCAGCCCGTCCGACCAGGCGTGCCGGTGCTGCGCCGAGATCGGCGCCGCCAGGCCCCGGCGGAGGTTCTCCAGGGTGCCGCGCTCCGAGAAGCCCGCGCCGCGGAACGGCCCTTCGTCCAGGTCGGCGATCCAGTGGTGCCAGGCCCGTTCCACGTGGGCGACCGCGAGCGCCGACCCGTGGCGCGCCAGCAGCAGCCCGGAGAAGATCGCGTACTCGGTGTCGTCGGTGCCCGCCGGATCGTCGGACACGAAGCCCTCGATCCGCCCCCACTTCGCCCTGATCTGCGACGGCTTCATGTTCTCCGCCGGGGCGCCCAGCGCGTCACCCACCGCCAGTCCCAGAAGTGCGCCCCTGGCCCGTTCGAGGAGGATCTGCGGATCGCATGCAATCAGCTCCATCGCGCGCCTCTCCACTTGATGGGACTCATCATGAGCCCATGGGGGATTTGTGCCACGGGATGACGTTTGTCGCATGTCGCGAAACACCCCCCGAACGCCGCCGTCACCCGGTCGCCGACCCGCGAAACCCCAGGTAAGTACGGCCTTCCTTGCTGGCGGCCGAAGGAAATCGTGCGTAGTTTCGAGGTGTTCAGGGGGAGTGGCGCCTGCGGGTCGCCTTCGCGTACCCGCTCGCACGAAGAGGCTCGGCGAAGCTCGGCGAAGCTCGCTCGGCAAAGCTCGACAGGGGAGATCCGGCGCATGTCCATCATCGACACCGAAGCACCACTGCACACCGCCCACCGCGACAACCACACCCACCGCGACGTCAACGGCGGATGGCTGCGGCCGGCCGTGTTCGGGGCCATGGACGGGCTCGTCTCCAACCTCGCCCTCATGACCGGTGTGGCGGGCGGTGCGGTGGCCCCGCAGACCATCGTCATCACCGGGCTGGCCGGGCTGGCCGCCGGCGCCTTCTCGATGGCCGCCGGCGAGTACACCTCGGTCGCCTCGCAGCGCGAGCTGGTCCTCGCGGAACTCGACGTCGAGCGGCAGCAGTTGCGCAAGCACCCGGTGGACGAGATGGAGGAGCTGGCCGAGCTGTACGTATCGCGCGGCGTGGAGCCCGCCCTCGCCCGCGAGGTGGCGATGCAGCTGTCCCGCGACCCGGAGCAGGCGCTGGAGATACACGCCCGCGAGGAGCTGGGCATCGACCCCGACGACCTGCCGTCGCCGCTGGTCGCCGCCGTCTCCTCCTTCGGTTCGTTCGCCCTGGGCGCGCTGCTGCCCGTCCTGCCCTACCTGCTCGGCGCTACCGCCCTGTGGCCGGCCGTGCTGCTGGCCCTGGCGGGTCTCTTCGCCTGCGGTGCGGTCGTCGCCCGGGTCACCGCCAGGTCGTGGTGGTTCAGCGGTGTCCGCCAGCTGGTCCTGGGTGGCGCGGCCGCCGGTGTGACGTACATCCTGGGAACCTGGATCGGCGGCGTCGTAGGCTGACCGGCGCAGGAGTGAGACACTATGCAGAGCGACGCATAAATTAATGATTACCCCGCGGTTTCGAACGCATCACCGCGGGGCATCACACCAGAGCTCCTCCCGGCTGCCGCCGCGGGGAGCTTCAGGGCAATGAAGCCCGCCCCCCCAGGGCAACGAAGCCCGCATCCCGGCTCCGGGACCTTTCTTTTCTTACCTGCGTCACACTCGCGCAGTGTCCGCATGCTGGAACGTGATATCCGCTTCGCGGGATCGCAGTCATCATGTAACCTGCACGAAATTTCGCAGAGGGCCAACGTCGTCCCTCGGCACGCACCTTTGCCACGACGACGACGGGAGAGCCGATGCGTTCCGCATCCACGCACTCCGCGACCGGCCCCAGCACCACTGCCTGGTCGCCCATGGACGGTCGCCCCGCCCCCCAGGGCATGTACGACCCGCGCAACGAGCACGACGCCTGCGGCGTCGGCTTCGTGGCCAACCTCAGCGGCGAGGCCGGCCACGCGCTGGTCGAGCAGGCGCTGACCGTACTGCGGAACCTCGAACACCGCGGCGCCACCGGATCCGAGCCGGACTCGGGCGACGGCGCCGGAATCCTCTCCCAGGTCCCCGACGCGTTCCTGCGCGAAGTGGCCGGTTTCGCCCTCCCCGAGGCCGGCGCCTACGCCGTCGGCATCGCCTTCCTCCCCGCCGACGGCCCCGCACAGGCCGTCGCCGTGGAGCAGATCGAGGCGATCGCGGCCGAGGAGAGCCTCACGGTCCTGGGCTGGCGCGAGGTCCCGGTCACCCCGGACCTGCTCGGCAACGGCGCCCGCGCCACCATGCCCGCCTTCCGCCAGGTCTTCGTGACCGACGGCACCAGCACCGGCCTCGCGCTCGACCGCAAGGCCTTCGTACTGCGCAAGCGCGCCGAGCGCGAGGCCGGGGTCTACTTCCCCTCGCTCTCCGCCCGCACCATCGTCTACAAGGGCATGTTGACCACCGGCCAGCTGGAGCCCTTCTTCCCGGACCTCTCCGACCGCCGCTTCGCGTCGGCGCTCGCCCTGGTCCACTCCCGGTTCTCGACCAACACCTTCCCGTCCTGGCCGCTCGCGCACCCGTACCGCTTCGTCGCGCACAACGGCGAGATCAACACGGTCAAGGGCAACCGGAACTGGATGGAGGCCCGCGAGTCCCAGCTGGCCTCGGACGTCTTCGGCGAGGGCGCGCTGGAGCGCATCTTCCCCATCTGTACGCCCGACGCCTCCGACTCGGCCTCCTTCGACGAGGTCCTGGAGCTGCTCCACCTCGGCGGCCGGTCGCTGCCGCACAGCGTGCTGATGATGATCCCGGAGGCGTGGGAGAACCACACCTCCATGGACCCGGCCCTGCGCGCCTTCTACCAGTACCACTCCACGATGATGGAGCCCTGGGACGGGCCGGCCTGCGTCACCTTCACCGACGGCACCCAGGTCGGCGCGGTCCTCGACCGCAACGGCCTGCGCCCCGGCCGCTACTGGGTCACCGACGAGGGCCTGGTCGTGCTGTCCTCCGAGGTCGGCGTCCTCGACATCGACCCGGCGAAGGTCGTCCGCAAGGGCCGCCTCCAGCCCGGCAAGATGTTCCTCGTCGACACCGCCCAGCACCGCATCGTCGAGGACGACGAGATCAAGGCCGAGCTGGCCGCCGCCGCCCCGTACGCGGAGTGGCTGGAGACCGGCGAGATCGAGCTGACGGACCTGCCCGAGCGCGAGCACATCGTGCACACCCACGCCTCGGTCACCCGCCGCCAGCAGACCTTCGGCTACACCGAGGAAGAGCTGCGCGTCATCCTCGCGCCGATGGCCCGTACCGGCGGCGAGCCGCTCGGCTCCATGGGCACGGACTCCCCGATCGCGGCCCTGTCCGAGCGCCCCCGGCTGCTCTTCGACTACTTCACGCAGCTGTTCGCGCAGGTCACCAACCCGCCGCTGGACGCCATCCGCGAGGAGCTCGTCACCTCGCTGCTGTCCTCGCTGGGCCCGCAGGGCAACCTGCTGGAGCCGACCGCCGCGTCCTGCCGCAGCGTCACCCTGCCCTTCCCGGTGATCGACAACGACGAGCTGGCCAAGCTCATCCACGTCAACGCCGACGGCGACATGCCCGGCATGAAGGCCGCCACCCTCTCCGGCCTCTACCGGGTCTCCGGCGGCGGCGAGGCACTGGCCGCGCGGATCGAGGAGATCCGCGCCGAGGCCGACGCCGCCATCGAGAACGGCGCCCGCCTGATCGTCCTCTCGGACCGCCACTCGGACGCCGAGCACGCACCGATCCCCTCGCTGCTGCTGACCTCCGCCGTGCACCACCACCTCATCGCCACCAAGCAGCGCACCCAGGTGGGCCTGCTGGTCGAGGCCGGTGACGTCCGCGAGGTCCACCACGTCGCGCTCCTGATCGGCTACGGCGCGGCCGCCGTCAACCCGTACCTCGCCATGGAGTCCGTCGAGGACCTGCTGCGCGCCGGTACCTTCCTGTCCGGCCTGGAGCCGGAACAGGCCATCAAGAACCTGATCTACGCGCTCGGCAAGGGCGTCCTGAAGGTCATGTCGAAGATGGGCATCTCCACCGTCGCCTCCTACCGCGGTGCCCAGGTCTTCGAGGCCGTCGGCCTGAACGAGGAGTTCGTCGGTACGTACTTCAGCGGCACCGCCACCAAGATCGGCGGCGCCGGCCTCGACGTCATCGCCAAGGAGGTGGCCGCGCGCCACGCCAAGGCGTACCCGGCCACCGGCATCGCGGCCACGCACCGCGCGCTGGACATCGGCGGCGAGTACCAGTGGCGAAGGGAGGGCGAGCCGCACCTGTTCGACCCGGAGACGGTCTTCCGCCTCCAGCACGCCACCCGCAACCGCCGCTACGACATCTTCAAGCAGTACACCGAGCGGGTGAACGAGCAGTCCGAGCGGCTGATGACGCTGCGCGGCCTGTTCGGCTTCAACAGCGACCGCCCGTCGATCCCCGTGGACGAGGTCGAGTCCGTCGCGGACATCGTCAAGCGCTTCTCCACCGGCGCCATGTCGTACGGCTCCATCTCCAAGGAGGCGCACGAGACGCTGGCCGTCGCCATGAACCAGCTGGGCGCCAAGTCCAACACCGGTGAGGGCGGCGAGGACCCGGACCGCCTGTACGACCCGGCGCGCCGCTCCTCCATCAAGCAGGTCGCCTCCGGCCGCTTCGGAGTCACCAGCGAGTACCTGGTCAACGCCGACGACATCCAGATCAAGATGGCGCAGGGCGCCAAGCCCGGCGAGGGCGGCCAGCTGCCCGGCCACAAGGTCTACCCGTGGGTCGCCAAGACCCGGCACTCCACCCCGGGCGTCGGCCTGATCTCCCCGCCGCCGCACCACGACATCTACTCCATCGAGGACCTGGCCCAGCTGATCCACGACCTCAAGAACGCGAACCCGGCCGCACGCATCCACGTGAAGCTGGTCTCCGAGGTCGGTGTCGGCACCGTCGCCGCCGGTGTCTCCAAGGCGCACGCGGACGTCGTCCTCATCTCCGGCCACGACGGCGGTACGGGCGCCTCCCCGCTCACCTCGCTCAAGCACGCGGGCGGCCCCTGGGAGCTCGGCCTCGCCGAGACCCAGCAGACCCTGCTGCTCAACGGGCTGCGCGACCGCATCGTGGTCCAGACGGACGGCCAGCTCAAGACCGGCCGCGACGTGATCATCGCCGCGCTGCTCGGCGCCGAGGAGTTCGGTTTCGCGACCGCTCCGCTCGTCGTCTCCGGCTGCATCATGATGCGCGTCTGCCACCTGGACACCTGCCCCGTCGGCATCGCCACGCAGAACCCCGTCCTGCGCGACCGGTTCTCCGGCAAGCCCGAATTCGTCGTCAACTTCTTCGAGTTCATCGCGGAGGAGGTGCGCGAGCTGCTCGCCGAGCTGGGCTTCCGCTCGATCGAGGAGGCCGTCGGCCACGCCGAGCTGCTCGACACCAGCAAGGCCGTCACGCACTGGAAGGCGCAGGGCCTCGACCTGGAGCCGCTGTTCCACGTGCCCGAGCTGCCCGAAGGCGCGGTCCGCCACGCCCTGATCGAGCAGGACCACGGGCTGGAGAAGGCCCTCGACAACGAGCTGATCGAGCTCGCCGCCGAGGCCCTGGGCGCGGCCGGCGCCGAGGAGGCCCAGCCGGTCCGGGCCCAGGTCGCGATCCGGAACATCAACCGGACCGTCGGCACCATGCTCGGCCACGAGGTCACCAAGCGGTTCGGCGGCGCGGGCCTGCCCGACAACACCATCGACCTGACCTTCACCGGTTCCGCGGGCCAGTCCTTCGGCGCCTTCCTGCCGAAGGGCATCACCCTCCGCCTGGAGGGCGACGCCAACGACTACGTCGGCAAGGGCCTGTCGGGCGGCCGGGTCGTGGTCCGCCCCGACCGCGGCGCCGACCACCTCGCCGAGTACTCGACCATCGCCGGCAACACCATCGGCTACGGGGCCACCGGCGGCGAGATGTTCCTGCGCGGCCGCACCGGCGAACGCTTCTGCGTCCGCAACTCCGGCGCGCTGGTCGTCTCGGAGGGCGTGGGCGACCACGGCTGCGAGTACATGACCGGCGGCACCGCCGTCGTCCTCGGCGAGACGGGCCGCAACTTCGCGGCCGGCATGTCGGGCGGTGTCGCGTACGTCGTCGACCTCGACCCGCGCAACGTCAACGCCGGCAACACCGGGGCCGTGGAGGCCCTCTCGGACGCCGACAAGCAGTGGCTGCACGATGTGGTGCGCCGCCACGAGGAGGAGACCGGCTCGACCGTGGCCGCGAAGCTCCTGGCTGACTGGTCCGTGTCCGCGGACCGCTTCAGCAAGATCATCCCGACCACGTACAAGGCAGTGCTCGCCGCCAAGGACGCCGCTGAGCGGGCCGGACTCTCCGAGTCCGAGACCACTGAGAAGATGATGGAGGCGGCGACCCATGGCTGACCCGAAGGGCTTCCTCACCACCCCGCGCGAGACCGCCTGTACCCGTCCCGTCGCCGAACGCGTCAAGGACTGGAACGAGGTCTACGTCCCCGGCTCCCTGCTGCCGATCATCAGCAAGCAGGCCGGCCGCTGCATGGACTGCGGCATCCCGTTCTGCCACAACGGCTGCCCGCTCGGGAACCTGATCCCGGAGTGGAACGACTTCGCCTACCGCGAGGACTGGACGGCCGCCTCCGAGCGCCTGCACGCCACGAACAACTTCCCGGAGTTCACGGGCCGGCTCTGCCCCGCGCCCTGCGAGTCGGCGTGCGTGCTCGGCATCAACCAGCCGGCCGTCACCATCAAGAACGTCGAAGTGTCGATCATCGACAAGGCGTGGGACAACGGCGACGTCACCCCGCAGCCCCCGGAGCGGCTCTCCGGCAAGACCGTCGCCGTCATCGGCTCGGGGCCGGCCGGCCTGGCCGCCGCCCAGCAGCTGACGCGGGCCGGGCACACCGTGGCGGTGTACGAGCGCGCGGACCGCATCGGCGGCCTGCTGCGCTACGGCATCCCCGAGTTCAAGATGGAGAAGGTGCACATCAACCGCCGCATCGAGCAGATGCGCGCGGAGGGCACCAAGTTCCGCACGGGCGTGGAGGTCGGCCGCGACATCGACGCGGCGAAGCTGCGCAAGCGCTACGACGCGGTCGTCATCGCGGCGGGCGCCACCGTCTCCCGCGACCTGCCGGTGCCGGGGCGCGAGCTCAAGGGTATCCACTTCGCGATGGAGTACCTGCCGCTCGCCAACAAGGTGCAGGAGGGCGACTTCGTGGCGCCCCCCATCACCGCCGAGGGCAAGCACGTCGTCGTCATCGGCGGCGGCGACACGGGCGCGGACTGCGTGGGCACCGCCCACCGCCAGGGCGCCCTGTCGGTCACCCAGCTGGAAATCATGCCGAGGCCGTCCGAGGACCGCCCCACGGGGATGCCCTGGCCGACGTTCCCCATGCTGTACAAGGTCACCTCGGCCCACGAGGAGGGCGGCGAGCGGATCTACTCCGTCTCCACCACCCACTTCGAGGGCGACGAGGAGGGCAACGTCCAGGCGCTGCACCTGATCGAGGTGGAGTTCGTGGACGGCAAGCTGGTCCAGAAGGAGGGCACCGAGCGGGTCCTGCCCGCGCAGCTGGTCACCCTCGCGATGGGCTTCACCGGTACCGACCGGGCCAACGGCCTGGTGGACCAGTTCGGCCTGGAGCTGGACGCCCGGGGCAACGTGGCGCGGGACGCCTCGTACGCGACCAACGTGGACGGCGTCTTCGTCGCCGGCGACGCGGGGCGCGGCCAGTCGCTGATCGTGTGGGCCATCGCGGAGGGCCGCTCGGCCGCCCGCGGTGTGGACCGCTTCCTGACCGGCGCCAGCACCCTCCCGTACCCGGTCAAGCCGACGGACCGCTCCCTCACCGTGTAGCCCTCTCGGATGCCGTGCTCGCACCGTTCGGCCGTGGGCGGCCTTTCGGGCTTCGGCCCGGCTGCGTCGGCCTCCGGCCGTCGGTGCGGGGCCCCTCCCTCGCGGGGGAAGACCCCTCATGCGGTCCGTGCAACGGTGTGCGGCATTCGGCACGGCGCCCCTCCCTCGCGGGGGAGGACCCCTCATGCGGTCCGTACAACGGTGTGCGGCACTCGACACAGCGCCCGTCATGTCCCCGACCAGGGATGGCGGGCGCTGTGGCGTGCGCGGGGTTCAGAGCCGGAACAGGGCTCCGCGCCAGGTCCATCCCGCGGCCAGGACCGCCTTCTGCAAGGGGACCTTCATCTCCCGCGTGTCGAAGGCGAACTCCTCGACCAGGTGCCGACGGCCGTCCGGCCCCCGCTCGATCGTCCACCGCTTGGACACCGTGGTCACCTGCCCCCGTTGGTACTCGGCCGACGCGGCCAGCTTGGGCGTGTCCCCGACCCAGGTGACCTCCAGTTCCTCGTCCAGGGCCCGCACCTCGTGCTTGCCGGGGACCAGGCGCATCCTCGTCTTGAGGGTCCGGTCGAGCCTCGACTCCAGGAAGAAGGTGCGCCAGACCGGTTCCAGCACCCGCCACTCCGCCACCAGGTCGGCCTTCTCCGCCGGCCGCGCGTTGCGCACGACGTACGGCTTGTCCGGGCCGTTGACCGCGAGCAGCGCCTCCCGCACCTGCGCGGCGGACAGCGGCGCGGCGCCGCCGTCCGGGTGGCGGGTGCCGGTGAACCTGTCGAAGAGGCCCATCGTCAGGCCCCCGCACCGGTGTCCGGGCGTACCGTGCGCAGGAACGCCTGGAAGTCCTCCAGGACGTCCTCGTGCTGCGCGGCGGTGGCGGTCAGGATCGAGCGGATCAGCGCGCGCCGGTGCGGGTCCGCGGCGTCCGCGAGGGCCATGTAGACCTGGGTCTGCACCAGGTCGCGGCGCACGCCGGCGACGACGGCCGTCAGGGCCAGCCGCTGCGTCAGGCCCGGCGCGGCCGCGGAGTCGACGTGGTGCCGGGCGGCCACCGACACGGACTCGGCGGCCTCCCGCACCCGCTCCACCGACGCGTCGGCCAGCTGCTCCAGGGTCGTTCCCTCCCGGAGGAAGTCGCCGTCGACGGTGATGTTGGCCGTGAACCCGTCATCCGGCTGCGGGTACAGGGCGATGAAGGCGACGTCCGGTGCGCCGACCTCGTCCGGCGGCGCGGCCCGCCAGCCCTCCGGCAGGCTGAGTTCGATCGGCACGGGCAGGGTCGTGGGCATCCGGGGCCTTCTTTCCGTCTGGACGGGAAACGTACATCAGTCGAACCAGCCGCCGACGGTGTGCTTGACCGACCCGGCGGTGTCACCGATCGCGTCGGCCGCTTCGCCGAACGCATGGGTGACCTTGCCGGGGTCGACCGTGAACTCGCCGCCCACGGCGCCGCCCACCCCCAGGGCCGCACCGACCTTGCCGCCGAAGTGGTACTTGCCGTCGTCGCCCTTGCCGAAGTCCCACTTCAGCTCGGCACCCGCCGCGCCGTACCAGCCCTCCGCCGTACCGCCGGCGCCGATCCCGGCGACCTCGCCGCCGCCGGTCACGCCGGCTTTCGCCCCGGCGAACGCCTGGAGCTTGCCCTTGAAGCCGTCCTTGCCGAGCCCGACGTTGGCCGAGCCCTCGGCGCCGGCGAAGACCTCGGTCCGGCCGTAGCCGGTGAACGCCCCGTACTCGGCCTTGCCGCCGACCAGTTCGCGGATGCCCGCGGACCCCTCTATCTTGGCGGTGAAGCCCGATTCGTTGAACCCGTAGTTCCCGGTCGCCCGGGCACCGCCGTAGACGTCGTACACCTCGGAGAACTTGACCCCGCCCTTGGTCGCCTCCCCCGTCTGGCTCAGGTGGAAGAGGTCGGCGTACGCCTTGGCCGAGCCCTCCTTGCCGTTCTTGACGCCCGTCAGCTTGAAGCCCGCGTCAGGTCCGGTGATCTTGAGGCCGTCGTCGGGCTTCTTGGTGTCGTGTTCGTCGGCCTGCGCAGCCTTGGCGGCCTTCACGGCCTTGGTCAGATCGCCGTCCGCGCCCGCGTTGAACCCAGACAGCGACATGTCGGCGCCCTTGCCCAGAGCGTCCTTGTTGCTGTCCACGACTTCGGCCTCGAGCGCCAGCTTGACGTTCTGGTCGAGCTCGGTGACGGCTTTCACCCGGTCGTCGATGTGCTGCTGCCACTTGGTGACGGCCGTGCGGATGGCGGCCTCGCCGTCGGGGTCGTGGTGGTAGGCGGTGCGCTCGGAAGGAGTGAGCCTGCCCCAGTCGAACGCGACGTGGCCCTGCTCGGAGACGGTCATGCCGGCGGCTATCGCGTCGTCGCGCGCGCTTTCGAGCTTGGACTTCAGGTCGGTGAACTTCTCGTGGGCGTCCCGCAGCAGGCTGCCGATCGCCTTGGCCTGGATCTGCGCCGCCGAGTACTCGTACCGGGTCCCGTCGAAGCCCGACCGGGCGGTACCGGCGCTGACCCCGGACCAGGTGTCGCCCATGGTGATCTTCTGGACGGAGTCTCCGTAGCGGGTCTCGACCTTGTTCAGCTCGCCCGCCATCGCCTCCCACTTGCCCGCGGCCGTCGTCAGCAGACCCAGGTTCGTGGTCATGACCTCGTGGTAGTTCGGCACCGCTACCTCCTACAGGCCGTTCAGCTTTGACTGGCTCGCGAACTGGTTGCGGATACCGGTGTCATTGCCCTTGAAGAGGCCCGAGGCGCCGCGCAGCGCGGTCTTCTCCGCGTCCAGCCGGGCCATCAGGTTCTTCACCTGCTGGTCCCAGGTGTCCGCCACCTTCTTGAGGCCGGCGGCCGTGTCCCACCCGTCGAAGCCCTTGTGGGCGGCGTTGGTGGCTTCGTCCGCGTGCACCGCGGCCTTCTTCGTGTTCGGCTGCAGCTCGGTCTCGATCGTGCCCGCGGCCGCTTTCTTCTGCGCCGGCGTCGAGGCGAAGCCGCCGGGCCCCTTGCCCGGGGCGAACGGCCCGTACACGGGCGGGGACGACGGCCCCGGACCCGACGGCTCCGGCGGTACGTGGTTCAGCCGCATGCCCACCTGCTGGTCCGCGCCGGCCGTGCCCGAAGCCGGGTCCTGCTCGAGATCGCCTGCCATTTTCAGCCTCCCCGTCGGCAAGAACCCGATCATATGCACGGCTCCCGCGCCCGGGCCAAGCCGCCCCACGTCCCCAACTCCGGCCCGTACACGGGTGGGAGGAGGCGCCGTCGCCGGGGTAACCGGGCCGAGTCGGGTCGCTCGTGCGGGTGACCGCCACCCGGAGGTCCGCGGGGGCTCCGCCGCCGCACGGAGCCGACCGGCCCGGCGGTACCGGGGGAGCGGGAGGCCACCTCCCCTGCCGGGTGGAGCGGCCCGCGCGAACCGGCCGCGGTGTACGCCGGACGGAGTAACCGGCGCGGAGAACGGCGCAGTTCAGGACGGCAACGTCTGGTAACTGTGGGGCCCATGCCGTCCCGAATGATGTTGGCCTCTCTGCTGGGTGCCGCCCTGCTCGCGCCCGCTCCGCCCGCCGTCGCCGACGGGCGGACCGTCGAGTACCACGGGCTGCGCCTGACCGTCCCCGCGCACTGGCGCGTCGTGGACCTCGACCGCCACCCCGACGCTTGTCTGCGCCTCGACCTGCCCACCCTCTATCTCGGGCACGCCGGCGGCCAGGGCGAATGCAGCGGCCGCGCGGTACGCAGCCGCGCCGACACCCTGCACCTGGAACCCCTCGGCGACGCCCCGGAGCGCGCCGACGTCCCGACCGTCCGTGCCGACGGGAGCGGCCTGCCGCCGGCGCCGTCCGGCGACAGCCGCGAGGTCCGCTACGCGCTCCGCGGCTCCGGGGTGATGGCCACCATCTCCTACGGGGACAGCCCCGAGGCCGTACGGGAACTCCTGGCCCGTGCCCGTACGACCACCCCCGCCACCGCGGGACCGCCGGCCGCCGGCCCGCTGACCCCCACCCTCGCCGGCCGCCCCCGCACCGGCCAACCCGCCTTCAACGGCACCGGTTTCGACGCCTGCACCGCTCCCAGCCAGAGCGCCATGGACACCTGGCGGGCCGACTCGCCCTTCGGCGCTGTCGGCATCTACATCGGCGGCCGCGCCCGCGCCTGCGCCCAGCCGCGACTGACCGCCACCTGGATCCGCCGCCAGTCCGAGGCGGGCTGGCACCTGATGCCGATCTGGGTGGGCCCGCAGCCCTGGGACAGCTCCAGCACCGGCCTGTCCACCGACCCCTCCGAAGCCGACGAAGAGGGCGTCGAAGCCGCCGAGGGCGCGGTCGAGGCGGCCCGCTCGCTGGGCCTGGGCGCGGGCACGGTGCTCTACAACGACCTGGAGCACTACACGGACCGCGACACCTGGGACGCCCCGGTCGTCGCCTACCTCACGGCCTGGACGAGGAGGCTGCACGAGCTGGGCTACCGCGCGGCGGCCTACGTACACGCCGCGTCCGGCGCCCTGGCGCTGAGCGCCCACTACCACCAGGTGCCGCAGGACATGCCGGACGTGCTGTGGGTGGCCCGCTGGAACCTTTCCGCCACCGTCTCGGACGCCGACATGGGCCTGCCCGCCGGCGGCACCCAGTGGTCCGGGCACCGCCGAGCCCACCAGTTCCGCGGCGGCCACGACGCCACGTACGGCGACGTCACGATCAACATCGACCGCAGCCGGCTCGACGTCGACCCGGCCGCCCTCCCCCCGCTGCGCCGCGGCCGGGACCTGATCCCGTTCACCTGAGCGGGGTCACGCCTCGCGCGGCGGCTCGTCGTCGTTGCCGCGGCGCAGCGTGCGCACCGGGTGGCCCGGCGTCCAGGTGCGGATCACCAGGTCCGCGCCCTCGACCGTGACGTGGACGACCTCCGTCAGATCGGCGTGGAAGAGGTCGAAGGGGTGCGGGGTCTCGGTCTCCTCCGCGTACCGGTGCAGCTCCGGCGGGTCCACCAGCTCCAGCGCGTGCCCTGAGACCCGTACGTCCCCGCCGGGCATCGCCTCGTCCTCGCCCGGGTTGGAGTGCAGGGCGAACCGCGGGTCGCGCCGCAGGTCCCTGGCCTTCATCGAGCCGGCCATCATGCCGAGCCACAGCTCCCCGCCGCGGACGTCGACATTGAGCCCGCTCAGGCGCGGGGAGCCGTCCCGGCGGAGGGTGGCCAGGACGTGGTGGGGCCGCTGAGCGAAGCGGGCCCGGACGGCCTGCGCGAAGTCCGGTTCCGCCTTCTCGAACGCTGCCCAGTTGTTCGTCGTCATGCGTCCATCAAAGCGCGGGCTCCCGGCGAGCGCCGCTCGGGCGCACCGCCGTGCGTCAGGTACCGCCCCCGGGTCCGCGTTCGGCGGCGAGCGCCTCGATGTCGTCCAGCATCGCCGCCGCGAGGTCCCGCTCGCAGGCGTAGTACCGCTCTGCCCACTTCAAGGTGAGCGTGGGGTACGCCCAGGCCTCCTCGCCCGCGGCGGCGGCCGCGTCCGCCTCCGCGCGGCGGCGCATCTCCTCCGCGAACTCCCGGTGCCGCCCGAGGACTTCACGCATCTGCTGCGGCTCCAGCAGATGGCCCAGCCACATGCGCAGCATCGGCCCGTGCTTGAGGACCGGCGGATCGACCGGCGCCTCGCGCGCCCACGCCCGTACGGCCTCCATACCGGCTTCGGTGATCCGGTACACCCGCTTGTCGCGGGCGCCGTCCTGCGGGCCGACCCGGCGCGAGGAGGCGTAGCCGGCCTCCTCCAGGCGCCGGAGCTCGCTGTACACCTGGCTGAAAGAAGGGCTCCAGTAGAAGAAGCGCAACGAACGGTCCGACCACTTCTTCACGTCGTAACCGGAGAGCTCCTCGCCGAAGGAGAGCAGTCCGAGCACCGCCCAGCCGGTGGCGGGCAGCGCGCGCTTGTTCGTCTCGTCTGGCACGCAGCGCAGTCTATGGCCGGTACGCGCCACAGCCCTTCCGCCCTCCGGTATATGACTGCTAGAAATATGCTGATTAGCAGTATGCGGTAAGAAGCGTGCGCACCCGTCAGATGAACGCCATGCGTTCGACAGGAGGCCTCGTGATCACGCTGAACGGGAAGGTCGTCGTCATCACCGGCGCCGCACGCGGCCAAGGAGCCGCGGAAGCCCGGATGTGCGCCGAAGCCGGCGCCCGGGTCGTCGTCACCGACGTACGGGAGGACGAGGGCCGGGCGGTCGCGGCGGCGCTCGGCGACCAAGGGCTGTACGTACGGCACGACGTGAGCGACCCCGACGGCTGGGCGGCGGTCGTGCGCGCGGCGGTCGCGGCCTTCGGCACGGTCTCGGCACTGGTCAACAACGCGGCGCTGTGGCGCACCGCGCACGTCGAGCGGCAGCGCCTCGCCGACTTCGAGGAGCTGCTGCGGGTCAACCTGCTCGGCCCGTTCCTGGGGATCCAGGCCGTGGCCCCGCTGCTGCGCGCCGCGGGCGGCGGCTCGATCGTCAACGTCTCCTCCGCGGCGGGACTGGTCGGGATACCCGGCCACGCGGCGTACGGCTCCACCAAGTTCGCCCTGCGCGGGCTGACCCGGTCGGCGGCGCTGGACCTGGCCGGTGACGGGATCCGGGTCAACTCGGTGCACCCGGGGGCCGTCGACACCCCGATGGTCGCGGAGGCGGTCGCGGGGCGGGACTGGTCGCACGTGCCGCTGGGGCGGATGGGGCGGGCGGAGGAGGTCGGTGAACTCGTGCGGTTCCTCTGCTCGGACGCCTCGTCGTACGTGACGGGCGCCGAGTTCCCGGTGGACGGCGGGATGACGGCCCGATGAGCCGGGACGACGGTTCGAGGACCGATCCGCTGTCCCCGGCCGCGCGGGCACTGTGCGACGCGCTGACGGCGGGCTTCCCCGGCCCGGGCGACGCGGCGGCGCTGCGGGCGGCGGCCGGTGGGGCCCGCGCCGGGGGCCCGGCGGTGGCCGCCGTGTACGACACGGACGCCGCGGGCGTTCCCGTACGGGTCTACGACCCGGCCCCGGGCGCGGCGGGGCGGCCGCTGGTCGTCTACTTCCACGGGGGCGGCTGGGTGATGTGCGGCCTGGACACCCACGACCCGGTCTGCCGGACGCTGGCGGCGGGCTCCGGGGCGGTGGTCGTCTCCGCCGACTACCGACTGGCCCCGGAACACCCCTGGCCGGCGGCGGCCGACGACGCGCTGACGGTGCTGCTGTGGGCCCGCGCGCAGGCGGCCCGGCTGGGCTGCGATCCGGCCCGGGTCACGGTGTCGGGGGACTCCAGCGGCGGAAACCTGGCGGCGGTGACCGCGCTGCGGGCGCCCGGACCGGTCGCGGGGCAACTGCTGGTCTACCCGCCGCTGGACCCGTCGATGCGGTCCCGGTCCGCCCATCGCTTCGCGGAGGGCTATTTCCACACCGCCGCGCACATGGCCTGGTACTGGGAGCAGTACGGGGGCGACCCGGAACACCCGCACCTCTCGCCGCCCGCGGCCGCCGACGTGTCGCGGCTGCCGCGCACGCTGATGATCCTCGCCGACTGCGACGTCCTGCGGGACGAGGGCCTGGCCTACGCGCGCCGACTGGCCGCGGCGGGGGTCGACTGCGCGGTGCAGCTGTACCCGGGCGTCTTCCACGGCTTCCTGGGCCTGCCGCTGCCGGCGGGCGCCTCGGCCCTGGCGGCGGCCGCGGCGTGGCTCGCGGAGTAGGGGGGCGGGGCGGCCGGATTCGAACCGGCGTCCTCCTCCATGCTGTGTAGGCGCACTACCTCTGTGCTACGACCCCGCCCTTGGCACGGAACTTAAACGACCGGCGCGGCCGCGCGCACCTCGATTTCCCCCCGGGAACCCGGTGGCTGGTGCGCGGCCGGCCGTCTGGTGCCGGTCCGCATCGCCCGCGACCGGAACGTCCCGCACGACCGGCGGGCTTCGTGACGCGCTTCGAGGTGGACTCGGCCTTCCTGGAGCGGTACCCGGTCCGGCGGGCGGGGAGACGGTCCCGGAGCTGTCGGTCCCGGCGGAGGAACCGGACGAGTTCGACCGGCACATCGTCGGACGCATCGAGGTGGTGCGGGAGTTCCGCGAGATGATGGAGCGATGACGACACCCCGGATACGGGCGCGGTCCTTCGACGCCGCCGCGTCCCTGTACGCCGCCGGCCGGCCCGGCTACCCCGACGCCCTCTTCGACGCCGTCGAGGAGGCGGCGGGGCGACCCCTGGCCGGGGCGCGGGTCGCCGACGTCGGCGCCGGGACCGGGATCGCCTCCGGCCCGCTGAGCGCGCGGGGCGCCGACGTCGTAGCCGTCGAGCCCGGCGACGGGATGGCCGCCGAGTTCCGCCGCGCGCACCCCCGCATCCCGCTCGTCCGCGGCGACGGCAACCGGCTGCCCCTGGTCACCGCCGGGTTCGACCTCGTCACGTACGCCCAGGCCTGGCACTGGACCGACCCGGCGCACTCCGTCCCAGAGGCCCGGCGCGTGCTGCGTCCCGGCGGCGCGCTCGCGCTGTGGTGGAACGACATGGACTCCACCGTCCCCTGGGTCGCCGAGCAGGACGCCCGGATCGCCGCCCTGTTCGGAGCCGACGGCTCCGCCACCTTCCGCCGGCTGCCGCCCGGGCTGACCTTCACCACCCGTCGGATCCGCTGGTCGCGCCGCGTCCCCCTGGCCGCCCACCTGGCCAACCACGCCAGCCACTCCGCGTTCCTGATGCTCGGCGAGGCCGGCACCCGGGATTTCATGGACGCCGAACGGGCCCGGCTGGAGGCCCTGTTCCCCGACGGCGTCGTCGAGGAACGGTACGTCGTCGGTCTCAGCGTGGCCGTCCTCTGAGCGGCCGCCGCGCCTCCAGCACCACCGCCCGGCACTGCGACGGCGTGCCCCACGCGTCCCGCAGCGGGCGCGCCTTGCGCAGCCACAGCGAGAGGTCCAGCTCTTCCGTGTAGCCGATCGCGCCGTGCAACTGGAGCGCCGTCATCGCCGCCGCGTACGCCGCCTCGCCCGCCGTGAGCTTCGCCGCCGCGACCTCGCCCCGCTCCAGCGACAGTGCCCCCGCCCAGAGCAGCGGCCGGGCGAACTCCAGGGCCAGCAGCGTGTCGGCCAGCCGGTGCCTCACCGCCTGGAAGCCGCCGATCGGCGTCCCGAACTGCGTGCGCCGCTTCGCGTACTCCACCGTGCGCGCCAGCAGGGCCTCGCCCACGCCCAGGCACTGGGCCGCGGTCAGCAGCCGCGCCCAGTCCAGCGCGGCCCGCGCCGCCTGCACCACCCGGGGCCCCGCGGCCAGCGGCTCGCCCCCCGCGTGGGCGGCCCGGAACAGGCGCCGGGCCGGATCCGTGGACCGCAGCGGTTCCCCCGGTGCCGGCGCCAGCGACAGTTCGCCCGCCTGCGACACGTGGAACCGGTACGCCGCCGCGTCCGCGTCCAGGGCGTACGGACCCCCGCCCGGCAGGGTCAGCGTGGCGAGCACCTCGCCCGCCAGCAGGCCCGGCAGGAAGCGCTTCGCCAGCGCCTCGTCACCCAGCCGGGACAGCAGCACCGCCACCGCCGCCGTCTCCACCGCCGGGCCCGGCATGCCCGACCGGCCCCACTCCACGAAGCCGGACGCCGTCTCCACCGGCAGCGGTCCGAGCCCGTCGTGCGCCTCGTCGGCGGCGAGCGCGAACAGCCCCGTCCCGGCGGCCCGGGCCCACAGTGCCCGCCCCGGCCCGTGGTCGCCCGCCCCCCAGGCCCGGGCGGCCGCCGGGACGTCCGCGGCGCCGAACAGGCCGCGCAGCGAACGTGCGAAGTCGCGTTGCTCGTCGGTCGGCAGGAAACGCATCAGCGGCGGCCCTTCGGGAGGCCGAGCAGCCGCTCGGCGATGATGTCGCGCTGGATCTCGTTGGTGCCCGCGTAGATCGGGCCGGCCAGGGAGAACACCCACGGCTCGGCCCAGGCGCCGTCCGCCAGTTCCGCGTCCGCGCCCAGCAGGTCCAGCGCCGTTTCGTGCAAGGCGATGTCGTACTGGGACCAGAACACCTTGTTCAGGCTGGACTCGGCGCCGATCGTCCCGCCCGCCGCGAGCCGGGCGGCGGCCGCCCAGGTGAACAGCTCGTACGCGCGCGCCCCGACCACCGCGTCCGCCACCCGGTCCCGCAGCGCCGTGTCCCCCGGGTCACCGGCCGCCTCCCACAGCGCCACCAGCCGGTCGGCCGCCGCCAGGAAGCGGCCGGGGGAGCGCAGGGTGAGCCCGCGTTCGTTGCCGGTCGTCGACATCGCGATCCGCCAGCCCTGCCCCGGCTCGCCGATCACGTCCTCGTCCGGGACGAAGACCCGGTCCAGGAAGAGCTCCGCGAAGGCCGGCTTCCCGTCCAGCCGGCCGATGGGCCGCACCGTCACCCCGGGCGCCCGCAGGTCGAACATCAGATAGGTCAGGCCCTGGTGCGGTTTCGCGGCCTGCGGGTCGGAGCGGAAGATCCCGAACGCCCGGTCCGCGAACGCCGCCCGCGAGGACCACGTCTTCTGCCCCGACAGCAGCCAGCCGCCCTCGGTGCGCTGCGCCCGCGAGGTCAGCGCGGCCAGGTCCGAGCCCGCGCCGGGTTCCGACCAGGCCTGCGCCCAGATCACCTCGCCGCTCGCCATCGAGGGCAGCACCCGGGCCCGCTGGCGCGCCGTCCCGTGGGCGAAGAGGGTGGGGGCGAGCAGGCTGATGCCGTTCTGCGAGACGCGCCCCGGGGCGCCGGCGGCCCAGTACTCCTCCTCGAACACCAGCCAGTGCTCCAGGTCCACCCCCCGGCCGCCGTACTCCTCGGGCCAGGACACCACCGCCCACCGGCCGGCGTGCAGCAGCGCCTCCCACGCCCGGTGCGCGGCGAACCCCTCCTGCGTCTCCAGGGACGGCAGCGGCGAGGCGGGCACGTGGGCGGCGAGCCAGTCCCGGGCCTCGGCGCGGAAGTCCCGCACCGCGGCCGTGTGCGTCAGCTCCATCAGGGTCCGCCTCCTCGCTTCCCTAACAAGTGTTAGGTAGGTTAACGTACGGCCATGAGCAGCGTCGAGGAGTTCGACCGCACAGCGCGGTACACGCCGGGACACGGGCTGCTGGCGGACCGCGCCGCCGTCATCACCGCCGCCGCCGGCGCCGGCATCGGCGGGGCCACCGCGCGCCGCTTCCTGGAGGAAGGCGCCCGCATCGTGATCGGCGACGCGCACGCCCGCCGGCTCAAGGAGACCGAGACCGCGCTCGCCGCCGAGTTCGGCGCGGACCGGGTGACCTCCCTGCCCTGCGACGTCACCGACGAGGACCAGGTGCGCGCCCTGTTCGCGCACGCCGAGCAGGCCCACGGCGGGCTCGACATCGTCGTCAACAACGCCGGTCTCGGCGGCACCGCCGACCTCGTCGCCATGACCGACGAACAGTGGGGCCGGGTCCTTGACGTCACCCTGGGCGGCACCTTCCGCTGCACCCGCGCCGCCCTGCGCTCCCTCAAGGCGGCCGGCGCCGGCGGCGTGATCGTCAACAACGCCTCCGTCGTCGGCTGGCGCGCCCAGCGCGGCCAGGCCCACTACGCCGCCGCCAAGGCCGGGGTGATGGCCCTGACCCGCTGCGCGGCGCTGGAGGCCGCGGAGTTCGGCGTACGGGTCAACGCGGTCGCGCCGAGCCTGGCCATGCACCCGCACCTGGTGAAGGTCACCAGCGAGGAACTGCTCGCCGAACTCACCGCCCGCGAGGCGTTCGGCCGCCACGCCGAGCCGTGGGAGGTCGCCAACGTCATCGTGTTCCTGGCCAGCGGCTACTCCTCCTACATGACGGGCGAGACCGTCTCCGTCAGCAGCCAGCACCCCTAGGGGCCGGCCCCGACCGGCAACCGACGACCGACAATGGGCGCGTGCCAACGAACAAGAAGAAAACCCAGGTGACCGCATCACCCGAGCGGCGCCGCGAGCTCCTCGACACCGCCGCGGAGGTCTTCGCCGCACAGGGCTACAACGCCACCACCGTCCGCAAGATCGCCGACGCCGCGGGCATGCTCGCCGGCAGCCTCTACTACCACTTCGATTCCAAGGAATCGATGCTCGACGAGATCCTCTCGGCCTTCCTGAACGAGCTGTGGGAGGGGTACGACACCGTCCTCGCGGCCGGTCTCGGCCCCCGCGAGACCATCGAGGCCCTCGTCACCGAGTCCTTCCGCGAGATCGACCGGCACCGCGCCGCCGTCGCGATCTACCAGAAGGAGTCCCGCCACCTCTCGGCACAGCCCCGGTTCCACTACCTGTCCGACTCCCAGCGCAAGTTCGAGGAGGCCTGGCTCGGGACGCTGGAGCGCGGGGTGGCCGACGGGGTCTTCCGGGCCGACCTGGACATCCGCCTCACCTACCGCTTCGTACGCGACACGGTATGGGTCGCGGCCTCCTGGTACCGGCCCGGCGGACAGCACAGCCCCGAGGAGATCGCCCGCCAGTACCTGTCGATGGTGCTGGACGGGATCGCCCTGCGAACCTGACCCGATCCGGAGGAGTCCCGATGCCCGAGGCCTACATAGTCGACGCGGTACGCACCCCTGTGGGGCGGCGCGGAGGAGGCCTGTCGGCCGTCCACCCCGCCGACCTCGGCGCGCACGTACTGCGGGCCCTGATGGACCGGTCCGGCGTGGACCCGGCGGCGGTGGAGGACGTGGTCTTCGGCTGCCTCGACACCGTCGGTCCGCAGGCCGGCGACATCGCCCGGACGGCGTGGCTCGCGGCCGGCCTGCCCGAGGAGGTGCCCGGCGTCACGGTCGACCGGCAGTGCGGCTCCTCGCAGCAGGCGGTCCACTTCGCGGCGCAGGCCGTGCTGTCCGGAACCCAGGACCTGGTCGTCGCGGGCGGCACGCAGAACATGTCGATGATCCCCATCGCCTTCGCCTCCCGGCAGGCGGCGGAGCCGCTCGGCCTCACCGGGGGCCCCTTCGCCGGCTCGATGGGCTGGCGGGCCCGGTACGGGGACGCGCCGGTCAACCAGTTCCACGGCGCCGAGCTCATCGCCGCCAAGTGGGGCATCTCGCGCCGGGACATGGAGGAGTTCGCCCTGCGCTCCCACCAGCGGGCCGTACGGGCCGCCGACGAGGGCCGCTTCGACCGCGAGACCGTCGCGTACGGGGACGTGCGCGCCGACGAGGGACCGCGCCGGGACACCACCTTGGCGAAGATGGCGGCCCTGAAGCCCGTCGTCGCAGGCGGCACCATCACCGCGGCCGTCTCCTCCCAGGTCTCCGACGGCGCCGCCGCGATGCTGCTGGCCTCCGAACGGGCGGTCTCCGAACACGGCCTGCGCCCCCGGGCCCGCATCCACCACCTGTCGGTACGGGGCGAGGACCCCATCCGGATGCTGTCGGCCCCCATCCCCGCGACGGCCCACGCGCTCAAGAAGACCGGGCTGTCACTGGACGGCATCGACCTGGTGGAGATCAACGAGGCGTTCGCGCCCGTCGTCCTCGCCTGGCTGAAGGAGACGGGCGCCGACCCCGACCGGGTCAACGTCAACGGCGGCGCCATCGCACTGGGCCACCCCCTGGGCGCTACGGGCGTCAAGCTCATGACCACCCTCCTGCACGAGCTGGAGCGCACGGGCGGCCGCTACGGCCTCCAGACGATGTGCGAGGGTGGCGGCCAGGCCAACGTGACGATCATCGAGCGCCTGTAACGGTGCAGGTCGGGCGCCGGGGACGTACATCACACATTGCTATTGACCGTCCCCGGCCGTCGTGTGCTAGCTTTGGACGCGTTGCAGTTGTGGTACCCATGAAACTTATGTGCGCCTGACGGGAATGCTCCGACAGGCGCTTTTGTTTTTTACCGGGATCTCCGGATGGGGCCCTTGCCGCCTATTCAGGAGATTTAAAATGGCACTTGGCACCGTGAAGTGGTTCAACTCGGAAAAGGGCTTCGGCTTCATCGAGCAGGACGGTGGCGGCCCGGACGTCTTCGCCCACTACTCGAACATCGCCACCCAGGGCTTCCGTGAGCTCACCGAGGGCCAGCGCGTGTCCTTCGACGTCACCCAGGGCCAGAAGGGCCCGCAGGCCGAGAACATCCTGCCTGCCTGACGCATTCAGCATGCCGGGGTCCGCACCGCGAGGTGCGGGCCCCGGCTTGTCTGCTGTTTCGACCTTTGTTTTACCTGCCGGTTTCAGGAGGGCTTTCTCGCATGACCAGCTCCAGCTCCGCACGACCCAGCCGCCGTCCCGCCCGGGGCCGAGGAGCGGCCCAGGGACGTCCGAAGGCTGGCGCGGGACGGCAGAAATCCGCTCCCGTCGCCAGGCCCCAGGAATTCACCATGCCCGAACCGCTGACCCCGGCGCTGCCGCCGGTCGCCGCGTTCGAGGACATGGACATGCCCGAGGCGCTGCTGAAGACCCTCGCCGCCCAGGGCGTCACCGAACCCTTCCCCATCCAGGCCGCGACCCTGCCGAACTCCCTCGCCGGGCGCGACCTGCTCGGCCGCGGCCGCACCGGCTCCGGCAAGACGCTGGCCTTCGGCCTGGCGCTGCTCGCCCGCACCGCCGGCCGCCGCGCACAGCCGAAGTCGCCGCTCGCGCTGGTCCTCGTACCGACCCGGGAGCTGGCGCAGCAGGTCACCGACGCGCTGGCGCCGTACGCCACCTCGGTCAACCTGCGCATCGCCACCGTCGTCGGCGGCATGTCGATCAACCGGCAGTCCGGCGCCCTGCGGCGCGGCGCCGAGGTGCTCGTCGCCACCCCCGGCCGGCTCAAGGACCTGATCGACCGCGGCGACGCGATCCTCGACGAGGTCGCGATCACGGTCCTCGACGAGGCCGACCAGATGACCGACATGGGCTTCATGCCGCAGGTCACCGCGCTGCTCAAGCAGGTCCGGCCGGACGGCCAGACGATGCTGTTCTCCGCGACGCTGGACAAGAACATCGACAAACTCGTCAAGATGTTCCTGACCGACCCGGTCGGCCACTCCGTCGACCCGTCGGCCGGCGCCGTCACCACGATGGAACACCACGTCCTGTACGTCATGGACGAGACCGACAAGAAGGCCGTGGCCACGCGCATAGCGGCCCGTGACGGCCGGGTGATCATGTTCGTCGACACCAAGCGCGGCGTCGACCGCATGGTCAAGAAGCTCCTGGCCGACGGCGTCCGCGCCTCCGGTCTGCACGGCGGCCGCTCGCAGCCGCAGCGCAACCGCACCCTGGACTGGTTCAAGACGGGCGAGGTCACCGCGCTCGTCGCCACCAACGTGGCGGCGCGCGGCATCCACATCGACGACCTGGACCTCGTCGTCAACGTGGACCCGCCCACCGACCACAAGGACTACCTGCACCGCGGCGGCCGTACCGCCCGCGCCGGCGAGTCCGGCAGCGTGGTCACGCTGGTCCTGCCCGACCAGAAGCGCGACATGACCCGGCTGATGTCGGACGCCGGGATCTCCCCGCGCACCGCGCAGATCAAGTCCTCCGACGAGGAACTGTCCCGCCTGACCGGCGCCAAGACCCCGTCCGGCATCCCGGTGGTGCTGGAGGTTCCGCAGCCCGCGCAGCCCAAGGCGCGTTCCGGCTCGGGCCGCCGTTCGGGCTCCGCCGCGGGCGCGGCCCCGGCCGCCGGCGGTGGCCGCGGCCGCCGCTCCGGTGGCGGCAGCGCCGGGCAGGCCCCCGCGACCGGGTCGGGCCAGGCCCGCCGCGGCCAGGCGGCCGGCCAGGGCGAGCGCGGCCGGCGTACCGGCGGCGGTTCCTCCGGCGGCGCGGCGGCGGCTTCGTCCCGCAGCCGCGTCGGCACCCCGGGCCAGTCCCGCCGCCGCTCGGCCTGACCCCCCAGCCGTACCCCGCTACGCCGGGCTCCGCGCACAGCGCGCGGAGCCCGGCGTGGCTTTTGCTACGGCCGGACCAGCCGGGTCTGGAGCTTGGACAGGGTTCGCAGGTCCAGGCCGAGGCCGTTCGTCAGGTAGCCGTAGAAGCCGCCGTAGTCCGCGTCCATCCGGGCGGTCGCGGCGTCCAGGTAGTCCTGGCGGACCTCCTGGAGCGGGATCAGCAGGTCCGGGTTCCGCATCCGGCCCGACTGCTTGAGAACCGCCCGCACCTGGGCGTCGTAGGCCGCCCGGAAGGTGTTCGAGGCCAGGTAGTCGTGCCCGGCGGTGGGCTCGGGGACGGCGAGCGCCCGCAGCAGCACGTAACTCATCCAGCCCGTCCGGTCCTTGCCCGACGTGCAGTGGTACAGCAGCGGTCCGTTGCCGTCCGCGATCTCCCGCAGCGTCGCCGCGAACCGCGCCCGGTTCTCGGGGCTGGTCACGAAGGTGCGGTAGATGTCGCGCATGTAGGCCTCGGCGCGGCCGCCGCCGAGCATCTGCTCCTGCGTGGCGGGGTCGCCGCTGGAGATGGCGGTGAGCAGCGTCGCGTACAGACCGAGGTCGCTGACCGGGCGCGAGGTGGGGGTGAGCCCCGCGGGCAGCCGGTCGGCACCGTCGTACTGGACCTCCGTCGGGATGCGGAAGTCGACGGCCTTCGTGAGGCCGAGGCCGGCGACCGTGGTGAGGTCGGCGGCGGTCAGCTTGCCCAGTGCGTCGGAGCGGTAGACCAGCCCCTGGCGCACCTGGCCGCCGGTGTAGGTGCGGTAGCCGCCCAAGTCGCGGAAGTTGACCGCGCCTTGGAGGGGGATCTGGCGAATCGTTTCAGCGGCGGCGGCGGCGGCGGCGGCGGTGGCGGTGGCGGCGGCGGTGGCGGTGGCGGCGGCGGTCTGCCACCGCGCGGTGCGGCCGGGCGCCTGCGCCGAGGCGGCGGTGGCGGTGGTGACGGCGAGGGCGGAAGCGAGGACCGCCGTCGCCAGGCGGATACGGGCACGGCTCATCCGGGCGGCTCCTGGGAGGAGGGGAAGGGGACCCACCCCGGTGGGGACGGGGTGTCGTGCGCGTGCAGTCGCAGAAGTGCGCCCTGCGCCTCGGCCATGACCCGGCCCACGAGCTCCGCACAGGACGGGAGGTCCTCGATCACCCCCGCGACCTGCCCGGATGCCATGACGCCGAGGTCCGTGCGGCCCTCGACCATGGAGGCCTTGAGGAGCATCGGGGTGTTGGCGGCGAGCAGGACCTGGCTCCAGGACAGGTCCTTGCCGTGCTTCATCGCCAGCCCGTCCCGCACCATCCGCGACCAGGACAGACCGGACAGCTTCCGGAAACCGGCCGCGTGCCGCACCGCCCGGGCCAGCGCCCGGGCCCGGCCCGCCCGTTCCAGCGAGGCGACCAGCTCGCTGCGCAGCATCCGGTGCGGCAGCCCGTCCACGGCCGTGGTGACGGTGACGTCCTTGACGCCGGCCTTGAGGTACTCGGCCTTGACGGCGTCCGGGACGGTCGAATCGGAGGTCAGCAGGAAACGGGTGCCCATCGCGATGCCCGCCGCCCCGTAGGCGAGGGCCGCGACCAGACCCCGCCCGTCGTGGAAGCCGCCCGCCGCGATGACGGGGATGTCCACGGCGTCGACCACCTGCGGCAGCAGGACGGTCGTGGCCACCTCGCCCGTGTGCCCGCCGCCCTCACCGCCCTGCACGATCACCGCGTCGGCGCCCCACGCCGCGACCTTCTCCGCGTGCCGGCGGGCCCCGATCGACGGGATGACCACCACCCCCGCGTCCTTGAGCCGGGCGATCAGCTCCTGGGACGGCGCGAGGGCGAAGGACGCGACCCGCACCCCCTCGTCGATGATCAGCCGGACCCGTTCGGCGGCGTCACCGGCGTCGGCGCGCAGGTTGACCCCGAACGGCGCGTCCGTACGGGACTTCACCTCGTGCACCGCCGCCCGCAGCCGGTCCGGCGTCATCGTCGCCGAGGCCAGGATCCCCAGGGCGCCCGCGTTCGCCGCCGCCGACACCAGCCGCGGGCCGGCCACCCAGCCCATGCCCGTCTGCACGATCGGGTACCGGACCCCCACCAGCCTGGTCAATGCCGTTTCCACCGCCTCAGCCCCGTACTTCCCGCTCGCGCAGGCCCTCGGGGTCGATCACCTCGCGGATCAGCCGCAGCTCCGCGGCGCTCGGCTGCCGCGTGTACGGGACGTCATCGGCCACCGCGAGGGCGAAGCCGGTTGCGGCCCGGACCTGTTCGACGGTGACCCCGGGGTGCAGGGAGGCCAGACGCATCGAACGGTCGGGAGTCCCGAAGTCGAAGACGCCGAGATCACTGACCACCCGGGGCAGGCGGTGGAAGCGGGCCACCCCGGCGGCCGCGGCCCGGTCGTGACCGACGCCGCTGACCATGTCGACGCGTTCCACGAAGACCCGGGGCGAATGCCGCGGGATCCAGTAGCTCACCGGGTTGTTGAGGGTGTTGACGGGAGCGCCGCGCACCCCGAGGAGCTGGCGGACGGGCCGCTCCCAGTCCCCGATGCAGGAGATGTTCTGGTTGCCGTACCGGTCGATCTGGCTGGCGCCCATCATCACGTGCCGCCTGCCCCCGGTGACCATGGCGAGGTGACGGCGGTACGGAAGCCAGCCCTCCACCGTGCCGTCGAGACCGACGAGCATCGCTTCGCCGTCGGTCAGGAGCAGGTCGGGGCTGAAGGTCCGCTTCGCGAGCCGCGCGCCGACGGACGGCACCAGGCCCATGGGGCTGGCCAGGACCTCACCGTCGCCGCGCCAGGCCTCGGCGCAGGCGATCACACAGTATTCGGCGCGGGTCGGCTCACTGGTCACCGCTGCTGCTCCTCGTGCCAGGCCTGGACGGCCGACTGGTAGGCGTGCTCGTCCGGCCCGGACAGGAAGCGGGCGGCGAACTCGGGCCAGGGGGTGGCCGCGTACAGCTTCTGGAAGGGCTCGTCGCGGCCGTAGTCGGGGACGCAGGAGGTGAAGTGCGCCCCGTGCGGGGTCTCGACGACGCCGGTGACGCTGTGGCGGCTGACCAGCAGCGACTGCGGCGGCCCGGACTTGGCGAGGCCGGCGCTCTCCACGAGCCGCTCGCAGGAGACGTAGGCGGCGTCGGCGGCCTCGCAGAACAGGTCGTCGAAGTAGGGGTCGGGGCCCAGGTACTGGGCGTTGCCGAGGCGGTCGGCCCGGTTCAGGTGGACCAGGGCCGCGTCCATGCGCAGGGCCGGGACGGCGACGAACTCCTCGCCGTCGGCGTACGGGGAGGTGACGGTCCGCAGCTCGGGATTGACCCGCATCACGTCGGAGCCGAGACCGGCGCGCACGGGCAGGAAGGGCAGCCGGTTCGCGGCGGCGTGCAGGCCCCACATGAACATGGCCTCGTCCAGCTCGGTCAGGGTGAACGCACCCCGCTCCCGGGCGGCCCGGAAATGCGGCTCGAGCGGGATCGAGTCGAGGGTGGCGAAGGGCGCGACGAGCCGGCGGATCCGCCCGGCGGCGGCCAGCAGCCCGACGTCCGGGCCGCCGTACGAGACGACGGTGAGATCGGTGATCTCGGAGCGGAGCAGTGCCCGCACCAGCGCCATGGGCTTGCGCCGCGAGCCCCAGCCGCCGATGCCGAGGGTCATCCCGCTGCGCAGCCGCCCCACCACCTCCTCGGGGGTCATCGACTTGTCGGTCATGCGTCCCGCTCCTTCCCGAAGGAGCCGCGGACCCGGTCGGCGACCCCGCTGAGACCGGCCTCGAAGGTGAACCCCTGCTCGAAGCGGTAGCTGCGCCGTACGTCGACGGGGTCGATGCCGTTGATGGCCGCCTTGGCCAGCCGGATCAGGTAGCCATCCTTGCGGGCGATCTCCGCCGCCAGCTCCAGGGCGGCGCCGCGGACCTCCGAGCGCGGGACCACCTTCCACACCGAGCCGTGGGCGTGCAGCTCGGCCGCCGTCGCGGTCCGGGAGGTGTAGTACAGGGCGCGCATCAGGTGCTGGGGGACCAGGCGGGCCAGATGGGTGGCGGCGCCGAGTGCGCCCCGGTCCAGCTCGGGGAGGCCGAAGGCGGCGTCGTCGGAGGCCACGATCGCGTCGGCGTTCCCGGCCAGCCCGATCCCGCCGCCGAGACAGAAGCCGTGGACGGCGGCCACCACCGGCACCTCGCACTCGTACACGGCGGCGAAGGCCTCGTAGCAGCCGCGGTTGGCGCCGATGAGGGAGCCGTGGCTGCTGTCGCGCTGCATCTCCTTGATGTCGACCCCGGCGTTGAAGCCCCGGCCTTCGGCGGCCAGGACGACGCAGCGGACGGCGGGGTCGCGGCCCGCCGCGCGCAGCGCGTCGGCGAGTTCGTACCAGCCGCTCACCGGGAGGGCGTTGACGGGCGGGAAGTCGACGGTGACCAGGGCGGTGCCCTCGTCCGGGACGGTGGTGGAGACACCCATGGGAGGATCAGCTACCTTTCCACCAAACATTTGTTAGGTGAGGAAGGTAGCAGCCGATGGAGCTCAAGGGGAGGGTGGTCGTCGTCACCGGCGGAACCCGGGGCGTCGGAGCGGGCATCACGCGCTCGTTCCTCGCGGCGGGCGCCAGGGTGGTCGTCTGCGCGCGCCGGCCGCCGGAGCGGCCGGTCGCCGAAGGTGGCCGCCAGGCCTCCTTCACCGCCGTCGACCTGCGCGACGCCGCCGCCGTACACGCGGTGTTCGAGGCGGTCGCCGAGCAGTACGGGCGGCTGGACTGCCTGGTGAACAACGCGGGCGGCACCCCGTACCGGCTGCTGGCGGAGGGCGAGGCGGCGCGGCACGCCCGGGTCGTCGAGCTGAACCTGCTGGCGCCGATGACGGCTTCGCTCGCCGCCTACCCGTGGCTGCGGGCGTCCCGCGGCTCGGTGGTGATGATCGGAAGCGTGAGCGGCACCCGGCCCTCGCCCGGTACGGCCGCCTACGGGGCGGCGAAGGCGGGGCTGGAGAACCTGGCCCGCTCCATGGCGGTCGAGTGGGCACCCGAGGTGCGGGTGAACTCCCTGGTCCCGGGCCTGGTGCGGACCGAACTGGCGCACCTGCACTACGGGGACGCGGCGGGCGTCGAGGCGGTCGCCGCCACGGTCCCGCTGGGGCGGCTCGCGGAACCGTCCGACATCGGGGCGGCGGCGGTGTTCCTGGCCTCCGACCGGGCGGCGTACGTCAGCGGGGCGAGCCTGCTGGTGCACGGCGGCGGGGAGCGGCCCGCCTTTCTGGACGCGGCAACCACCAACAAGGGGAGCTGACATGGGACTTGCCGAGGGACGCGTGGTCATCGTGACGGGCGCCGGGCGGGGACTTGGCCGGGCCCACGCGCTGGCCTTCGCGGCGCAAGGGGCGCGGGTCGTGGTCAACGACCTCGGCGTGGGACTGGACGGGCTGCCCGGCCCGGACAGCCCGGCCGCCCGCGTCGTGGCGGAGATCGAGGCCGGGGGAGGGGAGGCAGTCGCGCACGGCGGGGACATCGCCACGGGCGAGGGCGCGGCGTCCCTGGTCGAGTGCGCCCTCGCGGCGTTCGGGCGGCTCGACACGCTGGTCAACAACGCCGGGTTCCTGCGGGACCGGATGCTGGTGAACCTGGCCGAGGACGACTGGGACGCGGTGGTCCGGGTCCACCTCAAGGGCCACTTCCTGCCGCTCAAGCACGCGGCGGCGTACTGGCGGGCCGAGGCGAAGACGGGGCGCCCCGTCGCGGCGCGGGTGGTCAACACCTCGTCCGGGGCGGGACTGCTGGGCTCGGTCGGGCAGGGTAACTACAGCGCCGCCAAGGCGGGGATCCTGGCGCTGACGCTGGTCGCGGCGGCGGAGATGGGCCGGTACGGGGTCCAGGTCAACGCCGTCGCACCGGCCGCCCGGACCCGGATGACGGAACGTGTGTTCGCGGAGGCGATGGCGGCGCCGGACGCGGGCGGCTTCGACGCGATGGCCCCGGAGAACGTGTCGCCGCTGGTGGTGTGGCTGGGCTCGCAGGCCTCGGCCGGGGTGACCGGGCGGGTCTTCGAGGCCGAAGGGGGCCGGATCACGGTGATGGAGGGCTGGCGGCCCGGCCCGACCACCGAGCGCGGCGCACGCTGGACCCCGGCGGAGGCGGGCGAGGCCGCGGCGGCACTGCTGGCGCGGTCGCCGGCGCCGGGAGCGGTCTACGGCGCGGCGGAATAGCGCGGCGGACACGGGGCGGCGCGGAGGAATGGGGCCGAGCAGGCGGGGCAACCGGGCAGGAGAAGGGCCCCGAACGCACCCCGGGCCCGGCCCCCTGGCGAGGGGTCGGGTCCGGAAGCTTCTTGCGTGCGTTGGGATATGACTACCCGCTACGCATCCCCGCTGAACCATCCTGGGCCCGACATCCCATCGGCAATGCTGTGATCATGCCGATTCACTCGTACGAGAACACCTCGCGCACCGCCAAGGCCGGTCCGCTCAGCCTCCATTACCACGAGGCCGGCCCGGCCGACGGCCCGGCGCTCGTCCTGCTGCACGGCGGCGGCCCGGGCGCCTCCGGCTGGGGCAACTTCGCCGCCAACCTTCCCCACTTCGCGCAGCACTTCCGTACCCTGATCGTCGACCAGCCCGGCTACGGCCGCTCCGACCTGCCCGAACCCGACCGCGACTACTTCTCCTACAGCGCCCGTGCCGTCGTCGCCCTCATGGACGAACTGGCCGTACCCCGGGCACAGTTCCTCGGGACCTCGCTCGGTGGCGGCGTCGCCGCCCGGATCGCCGTCGATCACCCGGAACGCGCGGCCAAACTGCTGCTCAACGCGCCTGCCGGCATCTCCTTCAACCTCTTCTCCCCGGCGCCCAGCGAGGGCCTGCGCAAGCTGATCGAGTTCGGCGGGTCGCCCGAACCGACCCGCGAGCAGATGCGGACCTTCCTCACCACCCTCGTGCACGATCCCTCGCGCGTCACCGAGGCGCTCGTCGAGGAGCGCTACGCCCGGGCCACCGAGGAGCGGGCCAGGCTCGGCAGTGCCCGGACGGCCGCCTCGTTCGCCAAGTGGCCCGAGGGCGCGCAACTGTGGCGCGAGGCCCACCGCATCAGCTGCCCGGTGCTGCTGACCTGGGGCCGCGAGGACCGCGTGGCCCCCCTCGACGGGGCGTTCGTCGCGCTCGGGGCCATCCCCGACGCCCGGCTCCACGTGTTCCCCCGGTGCGGCCACCTGGTGCAGAGCGAGGCCGCCGAGGACTTCCAGCGCCTCGCCACCGGCTTCTTCCTCCACTGACGGCCCCCGGCGCGGCGGCTGCCGCTCCGCCGCTCAGGTGTCCACGTCGAGCTCGGTACGGCACAGACCGCACCGCGCGGTGAAGGGGCCGCGGCCGGCCGGGAGCCGCAGCCACTGGGCGCAGAGCGGGCAGGGGAAGCTCACCCGCCGCCCCGAGCCCGGGTCCGCGAAGCGGTACGGGGCCTGCGGCGCGGCCGTACTCGTCCGGCGGTCGCGGGCGTAGCGCCGGCGTTCGGACCAGGGCGCGGCCGCCAGCGGGGGCCGGCGGTGGTCCCGGTCCGCGAGCGCGCGGCCGCGCACGTAGGCCTCGTAGGCCTGGGGGCTGGTGAACCAGGTGGAGGGGTCCTCGCCGAGCAGCCGGCCGCGCTTGGCGAGGACGTAGCCGAACTCCTCGGGGGTGAGGTAGCCGAGCTTCTGGTGGGTGAGGGCGTCCTCGCGGTAGGCGTCGAGCAGCAGCCAGCCCGCCCCGAGGTAGGCGGCCGCGGTGTCGGTGAGGATCTCGTTCTCGGCGGTGGTGGGAAAACGCAGGTCCAGCCGGTGCAGCAGAACGTGGGCCGCCTCGTGGGCCAGGGCGGCCGCCAGGTCGCGGCGATGGGTGCGGAAACGGTCGTTCACCTCGACGAAGTACTCGGGTCCGGCCGTCAGCTCCACGGCGGCCGCCTCCGTCATCGTCCGGAAGCCGACCACCATCCGGGCATCGGGCAGCCGCAGCGCGCGCACCACGGCGGAAGCCACGCGGTGTGCGCCGAGGTACAGGTCGTCGTCGTCGCCGAAGGCCGCGTCGGCGGGGGCGATGCTCGCTCCGTAGGCCAGGATCCCCTCGTGCGAGAGCCGCCGGAACAGCGCCGTGATCGCCCTGCGCACCGTTTCCAGATGCGGAAATCCGTGGGCGACGGGACTGCTGTGCCTGCCGTTCTCCGTCATGCCGGCCTCCTCGCCGCAATCACCGCGGCGACTCGTGGAAGTTGTCCGAAAACACGTTCTTGTCGCCCTGCAAGGGGCGTTGTGTCATGGACGCGTCATCACCCGTGACGCGCACGGCCCAACCCCCCACGAAAGGCAGCGTGTCGACTGTGTCCACCCTTGCCACCCTCCTCAAGCGCACCCTGGCCGTCGGCGCGGTCGCCCTCGCGGCCGTCAGCCTCCAGCCCGGATCCGCCACCGCCTCACCGACCCCCGTCGTCGGTGGAACGCGGGCCGCCCAGGGCGAGTTCCCGTTCATGGTCCGCCTCTCCATGGGCTGCGGCGGCGCCCTCTACACCCAGCAGATCGTCCTCACCGCCGCCCACTGCGTGAACGGCTCCGGCAACAACACCTCCATCACCGCCACCGCCGGGGTCGTCGACCTCAACAGCACCAGCGCCATCAAGGTCAAGTCCACCAAGGTGCTCCAGGCCCCGGGCTACAACGGCTCCGGCAAGGACTGGGCACTCATCAAGCTCGCCAAACCCATCAACCTCCCCACCCTCAAGATCGCCGACACCAAGGCCTACGACAACGGCACCTTCACCATCGCGGGCTGGGGCGCCGCCCGCGAAGGCGGCAGCCAGCAGCGCTACCTGCTCAAGGCCACCGTCCCCTTCGTCTCCGACGCCGCCTGCCAGAGCGCGTACGGCAGCGACCTCGTCCCCGGTGACGAGATCTGCGCCGGCTACGACCAGGGCGGCGTCGACACCTGCCAGGGCGACTCCGGCGGCCCGATGTTCCGCCGCGACAACACCAACGCCTGGATCCAGGTCGGCATAGTCAGCTGGGGCGAGGGCTGCGCCCGGCCCGGCTACCCCGGCGTCTACTCGGAGGTCTCCACCTTCGCCGCCGACATCCGGGCGGCGGCCGCAGGCCTCTGACACCTCCCCCGGCCTTCCGGCCCACCACGCACCGGAAGGCCGGGGCAGCCGTCCGTCACCGCCCGCATCCCCACCGTCACCGCACGCCCGGGCGGCCGGCCCGGGCGTCTCACTGTCCGGCCGACCAGCGGAGAAGCCGCCCGCGCCACGTATTCTCGGGAACCATGAACACCAGCGACACCGACGAGAGCGGCGAGACGACCGGCGAGGACGTCACCGCCGAACTGGCCCGCCTGCGGGACAGCATCGACAACATCGACGCGGCCGTGGTCCACATGCTCGCCGAGCGCTTCAAGTGCACCCAGCAGGTCGGCCACCTCAAGGCCCGCCACCAGCTGCCCCCCGCCGACCCGAGCCGCGAGGCCAGCCAGATCGCCCGCCTGCGCCAGCTCGCCGAGAACGCCAAACTCGACCCGGCCTTCGCGGAAAAACTCCTCAACTTCATCATCGCCGAGGTCATCCGGCACCACGAGACGATCGCCGCGGGCGAAGAGTAGGGGATCACCGGCGGACCAGGGCAGGACGGCCCGGACCCGCAGGCCCCCGGACCCCCCGCCCCCCGGACCCCCCGCCCCCGGGAGCCCCGGACCCCTGGGGCCCGGCCGCCGTTTCCGGCAGCATGGGCCCCATGGCATCCGCACTGACGCGCGACGAAGCGCAGCTCCGAGCCCAGCTCCTCGACGTCCACCACTACGCCGTCTCCCTCGACCTCACCACCGGCGACGAGACCTTCGACTCCGCGACCGTCATCCGGTTCAGCGCCCGTACCTCCGGCGACACGTTCCTGGAGCTGAAACCCGACGAACTGCGCTCCGCCCAGCTCGACGGGCGCCCCCTCGACCCCGCCACCCTCACCGGCAGCCGCCTCCCGCTCACCGGCCTCGGCGAAGGCCCCCACGAACTGCGCGTCGACACCCGCATGCGCTACTCCCGCACCGGGGAAGGCCTGCACCGCTTCACCGACCCCGAAGACGGGGAGACGTACGTCTACACCCAGATGTTCATGGACGACGTCCAGCGCGTCTTCCCCGCCTTCGACCAGCCCGACCTCAAGGCCGTCTTCGAGTTCACCGTCACCGCCCCCTCCCACTGGTACGTCCTCGCCAACGGCATCACCACCCGCACCGGCGACCGCGACACCGACGGCGCCGGCACCTGGACCTCCGCCCCCACCCCCGTCATCTCCACCTACCTCGCCGCCATCGCCGCCGGCCCCTGGCACAGCGTCCGCACCGACCACGCCGGACTGCCCTTCGCCATCCACTGCCGGCGCTCCCTGGCCCCCTACCTGGACGCGGACTCCGAGGAGATCCTGTCCGTCACCAAGGACTGCTTCGACCGCTACCACGAGAAGTTCGCCGAACCGTACCCCTTCGACTCCTACGACCAGGCCTTCGTCCCCGAGTTCAACGCGGGCGCCATGGAGAACCCCGGCCTCGTCACCTTCCGCGACGAATTCATCTTCCGCTCCGCCGTCACCGACACCGAACGCCAGCGCCGCGCCATGGTCATCGCCCACGAGATGGCCCACATGTGGTTCGGCGACCTCGTCACCCTGCGCTGGTGGGACGACATCTGGCTGAACGAGTCCTTCGCCGAGTACATGGGCTACCAGACCCTCGTCGAAGCCACCCGCTTCACCGGCACCTGGACCGAGTTCGGCATGGAACGCAAGCCCTGGGGCTACGACGCCGACCAGCGGCCCTCCACCCACCCCGTCGCCCCCGACGCCGTCCCCGACACCGCCTCCGCCCTCCTCAACTTCGACGGCATCTCCTACGCCAAGGGCGCCTCCGCACTGCGCCAGCTCGTGGCCTGGCTCGGCGAGAAGGACTTCCTCGCCGGCATCAACACCCACTTCACCCGCCACAAGTTCGCCAACGCCTCCCTCGCCGACTTCGTCGACTCCCTCGCCGCCCACACCGAACGCGACGTCCACGCCTGGGCCGACGTATGGCTGCGCACCACCGGCATCGACACCCTCAGCCCCCACATCGAGGAGGACACCGCCGGCTGGACCCTCACCGTCGGCCACCACGGCAGCCGCCCGCACCACATCGGCGTCGGCCTCTACGACCGCGACCCGGCCGGCGGCGGCCTCGAACTGCGCGAACGCCTCAGCCTCGACGTCCCCACCGACGAGGTCCTCTCCGTCAGCGGTCCGCGCCCCGCGCTGATCCTCCTCAACGACGGCGACCTCAGCTACGCCAAGGTCCGCCTCGACGCCACCTCCGTCGAGACCGCCCTGCATGACCTGTCCGCCCTGCCCGACCCGCTCACCCGCGCCGTCGTCTGGAACTCGCTGCGCGACATGGTCCGCGACGGCGAACTGGCACCCCAGGCCTACCTGGAGACCGCCCGCGCCCACCTCCCCGACGAGCAGGACCTGGCCGTCGTCCAGGGCGTACTGGCCTTCGCCCGGACCCACATCGCCGCCCGCTACGTCGCCCCCCGGCAGCGCACCGCCGCCCTCGCCACCATCACCGACACCGCCCGCGCCCTGCTGCGGCGCACCGAGGACGGCTCGGACCCCGGCCTGCGCCTGGCCGCCGTACGCGTGCGCATCGACAGCGCCACCCAGCCCGACACCCTCGCCACCTGGCTGGCCGACGGCACCGTGCCCGGCGGCCCCGAACTCGACCCCGAGCTGCGCTGGCGCATCCTCGCCCGGCTCGCCGTACTCGGCGCCGTCGGGGAGGACGAGATCGCCGCCGCCCTCGCCGCCGACCCCACCGCCACCGGCGAGGAAGGCGCCGCCCGCTGCCGCGCCGCACTGCCGACCGCCGAGGCCAAGGAAGCCGCCTGGAACCGGCTCTTCCACGACGACTCCCTGTCCAACTACCTGTTCAGCGCCACCGCCCAGGGCTTCTGGCAGCCCGAACAGGCCGACCTCGTCCAGGACTACGTCCCCCGCTACTATCCCGAGGCGGTGGCCGTCGCGGCCCGCCGCGGACCCGCCATCGGCGACGCCGCCGGCCGCTGGGCCTTCCCCGCCCACGCCGTCGACGAGGACAACCTCCGCGCCGGGCGGGCCTGCCTGGACGACCCCGACCTGATCCCGCTGCTGCGGCGCAAGCTCGTCGACCAACTCGACGACCTCGCCCGCGCCCTCCGCGTCCGCACGCCGGCCTGACCGATCCCCCCAACCGGCCGCCCCCGCCCGCGACCCGGGCGGCCGGCCGTGGAGGATCTGCCCGCTGCGGGGTCGCCGACCCGGGCCGGGCATCGGCCGGCGTCCGGCAGGCGTGGGCGGGGCCCCGGCCGGCCGACACGGTACCGCCGGCGCACGCGCCGGACCGCGGCCCCGCCCGGGCCGCCCTGACCGGCCCCGCCCGGCCGGCACTGGGCCGCCGGCCTGGGGCCGGCCTCCGGCTCCGCCGCACGCGCCGGACCGCGGCCCGGCCCCGGGGTCTGACCGGCGCGGGATGTCCGGCATCGGCCGACCACCCGCGTCGGCCCACCCCCGCCACTGGCCGGCCGGCGTCGGCGCGTGCGCGGAGCCGCCACCGGCCCGCCCGCCGCCTGCCGCCTGTTCCGCCGCACGCGTCCAGCCACCGCTCTGCCCGGCAGGGCCGACCGCACGCTCCGGGCCGCCGCCCCGGAGGCCGGGCGCGGGGGACCGGCATCAGCCGACCGCCCGCGTCAGCCGGCCCGTGTCGGGCGACTGCACGCGCCGGGCCGCCGCCGCGCTGCCCGCGCCCGCGGCGCTGCCGCACCCGTCCGCACACGCCGGGCCACCGCCGCGCCCGCGTCAGCCGGCCCGTGTCGGGCGACTGCCCGCGCCGACCGGCCTGCTGGGGCCGCTGCACGCTCCGGGCCGCCGGCCCGCCCGCGGCGCTTCCGCGCCCGCCGCACGCGCCGGGCCACCGCGCCGCCCGGGAGGGCCCCGGTCGGCGCCCCGCCGCAGGCGGGGCTGGGGTCGAACGGGCGGACGTGCACCCCACCCGTACGGGGCAATCAGACAAACCCCGGCGGTTACCCCATTCGGGTCTGATCGTTGTGCTGGGCGGGGACCAGGCTGTCCCCGCCCAGACTCCGTTAAGGACAACCGGATGACCAGCCCGCCCGGCCCCCCGCCGCTGCCCCCGCTCGCCGGCGGCCCCGGCGGCGCCGACGCCCTGCGGCCCCTCCTCGACACCGTCCTCGACGCGCTGCGCACCGGAGCCCGAGAACGCGGCGGACCCCTCCCGGCCGGCGGCCCCGCAACCGTCACCGCCCGCGTCCGGGCCGCCCTGGGCGACGTACTCCCCACCCACGGCACCGGCGACCACGAAGCCCTGCGCACCCTCGTCCACATCCTCGCCGCCGGCGCAGCCGACCCCGCCGACCCGCTGTGCGCCGCACACCTGCACTGCCCGCCGCTGGCCGTCGCCGCCGCCGCGGACCTCGCCGCCAGCGCCCTCAACCCCTCCCTAGACTCCTGGGACCAGGCCCCCGCCGCCTCCGCCGTCGAAGCGCTCCTCACCCGCACTCTCGCCGCCGAGTTCTACGGCACCCCCCGCGCCGACGCCCTCGTCACCACCGGCGGCACCGAAGCCAACCAGCTCGCCCTGCTGCTGGCCCGCGAACGCCACGGACCCCGCCTCACCGTCCTGCACGGAGCCAACGCCCACCACTCCATCCCCCGCTCCGCATGGCTCCTCGGACTGCCCCCCGCCATCGCCCTGCCCACCCCCACCGGGACACTCGACCCCGACCACCTCGCCGAAGCCCTCACCCGCACCACCGGCCCCGTCCTCGTCGCCGCCACCGCGGGCACCACCGACGCCGGCCTCATCGACCCCCTCGGCCCCCTCGCCGACCTCTGCCACCAGCACGGCGCCGACCTCCACATCGACGCCGCCTACGGCGGCCTCCTCGCCCTCAGCCCCCGTCACCGCGCCAAGGTCGCCGGCCTCTCCCGCGCCCACTCCCTCACCCTCGACCTGCACAAACTCGGCTGGCAACCCGTCGCCGCAGGACTCCTCGCCGTCCCCGACACCGCCCTGCTGGCTCCCCTCGCCCACCAGGCCGACTACCTCAACGCCACCGACGACACCGAAGCCGGCCTGCCCGACCTCCTCGGCCGCTCCCTGCGCACCACCCGCCGCCCCGACGCCCTCAAGATCGCCACCACCCTGCGCTCACTCGGCCGCGACGGACTCGCCCAGCTCATCGACCTCACCTGCGCCGCAGCCCACCGGCTCGCCGAACTCCTCGACGCCCACCCCCGCTTCGAGCTCCACGCGCCCCCCACCATCAGCACGGTCCTCTTCCGCCCCACCCCCACGGACGACGACCACCTCGCGGCCCTGCGCCGCACCCACCTCCTCGACGGCAGCGCCGTACTCGGCCGCGCCACCGCCGACGGCCGGCTCTGGCTCAAAGCAACCCTGCTCAACCCCCACACCACGCCCCAGGACCTGCAAGCGCTCGTCACCCTCCTGGCCCCGTCCCCGTCCCCTTCCCGGAAGGCAGCACCCACCGATGACCGCGCAGCCCGACGCACCCCATGACCTCGCAGGAATCGGCATCGGCCCCTTCAACCTCTCCCTCGCGGCCCTCGCCCACGGCCTGCCCCGCCAAGGCACCGGCGAACTGGCCACCGCCTTCTACGACCAGCGCCGGGACTTCCGTTGGCACCCCGGACTACTCATCGACGGAGCCACCCTCCAAGTCCCCTTCCTCGCCGACCTCGTCACCCTCGCCGACCCCACCAGCCCATGGAGCTTCCTCAACTACCTCAGGCACAAGGAACGGCTCTTCCCCTTCTACTTCGCCGAGCAGTTCCACATCCAGCGCACCGAATACGACGCCTACTGCCGCTGGGTCGCCGACCGCCTCCCCGGACTCCACTTCGGCCACCAGGTCGACGCCGTCCGCTGGAACCCCGAACGCGACCTCTTCGAAGTCGACTTCACCCAGCTCGACGCCGCCGGAGAAGCCGAAGCCCTCGGCCGCACCTACAGCCGCAACCTCGTCCTCGGCATCGGCACTGCCCCCTTCGTCCCCGAACCCCTGCGCCCCCTCGCCGAAGCCCCCACCGTCCCCGTCATCCACTCCTGTGACTACCTCGACAACCGCGAACGCGTCCTCGGCGCCGAACACGTCACCGTCATCGGCTCAGGCCAGTCCGGAGCCGAGGTCTTCCTCGACCTGCTCCGCGCCCGCCCCGCCGGCCGCGAACGCCTCACCTGGCTGGCCCGCACCCCCGCCTTCGCCCCCATGGAGTACTCCAAGCTCGGCCTGGAACACTTCACCCCCGACTACACCCGCTACTTCCACTCGCTCCCCGAACCCGTTCGCGACCAGCTCGTCCCCGTCCAGTGGCAACTCCACAAAGGCATCGACGCCGAGACCATCGCCGCCATCCACGAAGAGCTCTACCGCCGCACCCTCAACGGCGGCTGGCCCGACGCCGTCCTCACCCCCGGCGTCAGCGTCCGCACCGCCGGCCGCGTCGCCACCACCAAGGTCGAACTCCACCTCGAACACACCCAGCAGGGCACCCGCTCCCGCCTCACCACCGACGCCGTCGTCCTCGCCACCGGCTACCGAGAACGCCCCCTCACCAGCCTCCTCGCCGGTCTCGACCCCTACCTCCGCAAGGACTCCGCCGGCCGCCCGCGCATCGACGACCGCTACCGGATGATCCTCGACCCCAGCATCACCGGCAGCGTCTACGTCCAGAACGGCGAACGCCACACCCACGGCGTCGGGGCCCCCGACCTCGGCCTCGCCGCCTGGCGCAGCGCCGCCATCCTCAACACCCTCACCGGCAAAGAGCCCTACCCCCAGCCCGCCCGCACCGCCTTCACCACCTTCGGCCTCGACCAGCGGGAACACGCCCGCCCCCACCCCACGAGCGAACTGCTCCCGCTGGTCGAACACCCCTGACCGCAACCGGGTCAAGCGGCGACTACGAGAAGACCGGCACCCCGGCCCGCGTCAGCCGCCAGTCCACCGAAGCGAAGGCCGCCGGGTCGATCGTCCCCTTCGCCTTCACCCACTGGATGATCGTGTTGCGGATCTCCTCCGAGTTCGACCACAACTGCTCGGCCTGCGGGACGTGCGGGAAGTTCCCCCCGCCCGAGGCCCGGTAGTTGTTCACCGCGAACACGAACCGCGCCGCCGGATCCACGGCCTTCCCCTGGAAGGACAACCCCGCGATCCGGGACCCCACCGGCTGCGCGATGTCGATGTCGTACGTCAGGCCGTACACCGCGTCGTAGTTGTAGTCCGGGACGCCCTCGGAGTTCGTCAGCTTCGCCGGATCCACCACATCACCCGGAGCGGTACGCACGTAGTACCGCGCCGAGTACTCCAGGTAGTCCTTCAACTGCGCGCCGGTCAGCAGTCGCGCCTCAAGGGTGTTCTCGAACGGGTACAACCCCGCCGCATCCTTGATCGTCACCTGGCCCGCCGGAATCGCCGCCGTCCGGGAGAAACACGACGCCTGGGACAGCACCGGCAGCGCCGCCCACTGCGTGCCCGCCAGCGCCGCCTTCACCGTCTCCGCCTGCACATGGTTGATCAAATCGATGATCGGGACGTCCTTCACCGGCCCGTCCGCCGAATCCATCGCCCCCACCGACGTGCCGATGACCTGGTTGACGTACGCGACGACCTTGCGGTGCTCGTCCGACAACAACCGCGTGATCTTGGGGTCCTCCACCGCCGTGTTCGAGTTCAGCACCTGCGCCGCGACCTTCGCCACCGACCACCGGCCCCGCTCCCACACCAGCTCGAAGTCGAACAGCGTCAGCCGCTGCCCCCACTTCAACGGCTCGGACAGCACCACGTCCCTGCCCGTCGCCTTGTTCCGCACCCGGTACTCGGGGATCTCCGTGTGCGCGTGACCCACCAGGATCGCGTCGATCCCCGGCACCTGCTCCGCCACCAGCCCGGCCGCGTTCTCGACGTACGGCAACTGGTCCCCGTAGCTCGACGTACCGCTCGACCCCGAATGCGCCGACACGATCACCACGTCGGCCCCCATCGAACGCAGCCGCGGCACGTACTTCGCCGCCTGCTCCTCCAGACCCGGGAACGTCATCTTCCCCTGCACGTTCGCCTTGTCCCAGATCGCGATCCCCGGGTTCGTCAGCCCCAGCACCGCCACCTTCACGTCCCGCCCGTGCGGAGTCCGCAACCGGTGCATGCTGTACGGCGGAAACGCCGGCTGCAACGTCTTCGCGTCCAGCGCGTTGGCCCCCAACAGCGGGAAACGGCACTGCTCCTGGAACTTGCGCAGCACCGGAATGCCGTAGTTGAACTCGTGATTGCCCAGCGCCGCCGCGTCGTACCCGATCGCGTTCATCGCCTGCGCCATCGGATGCACCGGCCCTCGCCGCGCCGTGATCGGATCCACCTTGGCGTAGTAGTACGCCAGCTGCGTGCCCTGGATCGTGTCACCCGCGTCGATCAGCAGCGTGTTGCACCGCCCCTTCGCCGCCCGCACCTGCTCCACCAGCGTCGAGATCTTCGCCAGACCGACGTCGTTGTGTGCCTTGTCGTCGAACTCCCTGTCGGTGAAGTAGTCCCAGTTGAAGACGTTCCCGTGCAGGTCGGTCGTCCCCATCACCGTGAACGAGTACGTCCGCGGCCCCGGCCGCCCGCCCGCCGCGGCCGCGGCCGGGGTGCTCGTGGCCCCCGCCAACGCCACAGCCGCACCCGTCGCAGCCGAAGTACCCAAAAATGTCCTGCGGTCGAACGCCATGCCATCTCCCCTTGTGAGGCGCTGTTCAGAAGTACGGGCAACGCGCGTAGATTCTGACCCACAGGTAACAAGGCACAACACCCCCACCAGGTTTCGATCCGATGACCACACCTGTACGAGCGGCAGTGCGAGAGTGAAGCCATGACCCAGGACCCCGCGCACCAGCCCTACGGAACCCCCGAAGTCCCGCGCGTCGCCGTCCGCGGCGAAGCCCGGATCGAAGTCGACCCCGAGATCGCCCGCATCGGCGTCACCGTCAACGCCCGCGGCACCGACCGGCGCACCGCCCTCGAAGACCTCACCCGCCGCAACAACGCCGTACTCGACCTCATCAAGAGCTACGGCGACCCCGTCGAGAAACTCGAAACCGGCGCCTTCTCCATCACCCCCGAACTCACCCGACACGGCCGGGCCGAACGCGTCCGCGCATACCACGGCCGCGTCCACATCACCGCCGAACTCAACGACTTCACCACCCTCGGCGAACTCACCACCCGCCTCGCCGACCTCGAACTCACCCGCGTCGACGGCCCCTGGTGGGCCCTGCGCCCCACCTCGCCCGCCCACGGCCAAGCCCGCCGCCAAGCCGTACTCGAAGCCGTCCAGCGCGCCCGCGAGTACGCCGAAGCCCTCGGCGCCCGGCTCGCCGCCCTCGTCGAACTCGCCGACCTCGGCGCCGAGAACGCCACCCCCTTCCCCGCGGCCCCCGGCTCCGGCATGCGCACCATGGCCTACGGCGCCCCCGCCGAAGACGCCGGCGCCCCGCCCCTCGACCTCGAACCCCAGCGCCAGACCGTCTACGCCCAGGTCAACGCCCGCTTCACCATGACCCCGCCCCAGCTCTGAAAACCCCCTCCGCACGACATCCGGGGGTGCTCATCGGAGCACCCCCACGCACATTCAACAAATGTCAACAACCCTTTGCCCAACGGTTGTTGTGTGGACACCCGGAACCAATTTCCTACTCCCTGGTAGGGGCATACGCTCGTTCCATGCGCCGAGCGAAAATCGTTTGTACCCTGGGACCCGCCACCGACTCGTACGACCAGATCAAAGCCCTGGTCGAAGCCGGAATGGACATCGCCCGCCTCAACCTCAGCCACGGCACCTACGCCGAACACGAGGAGCGCTACCAGCGCGTACGCAAGGCCTCCGACGAGACCGGCCGCAGCGTCGGCATCCTCGCCGACCTTCAAGGCCCGAAGATCCGACTCGGCCGCTTCCGCGAAGGACCCGTACTCCTTGAACGCGGTGACGAATTCGCCATCACCGTCGAAGACCACGAAGGCGACCGCCACACCTGCGGCACCACCTACAAAGGCCTCGCCGCAGACGTCACCACCGGCGAACGCATCCTCGTCGACGACGGCCGCGTCACCCTCCAGGTCATCGGCATCGACGGCCCCCGCGTCCAGACCCTCGTCATCGAAGGCGGCATGGTCTCCGACCACAAGGGACTCAACCTCCCCGGCGTCGCCGTCTCCGTACCCGCCCTCTCCGAAAAAGACATCGACGACCTCCGCTGGGCCCTGCGCGCGGGCGCCGACATCATCGCCCTCTCCTTCGTCCGGAGCGGCCGCGACATCGAAGACGTCCACCGCATCATGGACGAAGAAGGCCGCCGCCTCCCCGTCATCGCCAAGATCGAAAAGCCGCAGGCGGTCGACAGCATCGACGACATCGTCGCCGCCTTCGACGGCATCATGGTCGCCCGCGGCGACCTCGGCGTCGAAATGCCCCTCGAACAAGTCCCCATCGTCCAAAAGCGCGCCATCAAACTCGCCAAGCGCAACGCCAAACCCGTCATCGTCGCGACCCAAATGCTCGACTCGATGATCGAGAACTCCCGGCCCACCCGCGCCGAAGCCTCCGACGTCGCCAACGCCGTCATCGACGGAACCGACGCCGTCATGCTCTCCGGGGAAACCAGCGTCGGCAAATACCCCGTCGAAACCGTACGCACCATGGCCCGCATCGTCGAAGCCGCCGAAGAGGACATCCTCGCCAAGGGCCTGCCGCCCCTCACCGAACGCAGCAAGCCCCGCACCCAAGGCGGCGCCGTCGCCCGCGCCGCAGCCGAAATGGGCGACTTCCTCGGCGCCAAATTCCTCGTCGCCTTCACCCAGAGCGGAGACACCGTCCGCCGGCTCTCCCGCTACCGCTCACCCATCCCCCTCCTCGCCTTCACCCCCGACCCCGCGACCCGCTCCCAGCTCAACCTCACCTGGGGCGTGGAAACCTTCCTCGGCCCCCACGTCGACTCCACCGACGCCATGGTCGACCAAGTCGAAGAAGAACTCCTGCGGATCGGCCGCTGCGTACCCGGCGACATCGTCGTCATCACCGCCGGCTCACCCCCCGGCGTCACCGGCTCCACCAACCTGGTCCGCGTCCACCACATCGGCGACGCCGTCAGCTGACGGCGCCGGGCCGCCCGCGTACAACCGGCCCGCCGGGAGCACCCGCTCCCGGCGGGACGCCGTCACACCAGGTCGGTACGCGGATCGACCGCCCAATGGTTGGCCGCCAGCACCCGCCCCGCGAACACCACCTCACGCGCGGCGAGGAGCCGGAAACCAAGAGACCGGCAGATACCGTTCGAAGCGCCGTTGCCCACCGCCGGAAACGCGTGCACCAACCCCCAGCGATCCTCCTCCCGCGCCCGCTCCAGCAAACTGCGGACGGCACGCTTGCCCAGCCCCCGCCCCTGGAACTCCGGCAGGACCATCCACCCGATCTCCGACACCGGACCGTCCTCCGATTCGTGGGACCACAAGGTCACCGAGCCCGCCACCACCGCCGGCGCGGCCGGATCCGGAACGATCATCTTGATCCAGTCGAGATCCGCCGCCGCCCTGCGGACGTCCCGCTCGACCTTCTCCTCCATACCCGCACGCGGCAACGGCCCGCCCAGATCGCCCATCATCGCGGGATCGCACCGCATCCTCACGTACGCATCGACATCGCCGAGCTCCACATCACGCAACCGCACTGCCCACTCCCTCGGTTCGCCGGACCGCTCCGATTCTCTCCGACCGCTGGAGAACGCCTGGAGACCGACGGCCGACCCCGCATAACACCTTGACCTCAAGCTAACTTGAGGTCCTATCTTCACCGCATGGACTTCAAGCCCTACCCCCAGGAACAGCTCGCCGCCCAAGCCATCGGCTACTGGAGCCGCGAAGCCGCCAACCTCGTCATCACCGGCCTGCGCACCGCCCTCGCCGAAGAAGACCTCACCCAGCCCCACTGGTGGATCCTCAACCACGTGGCCGGCGCCCCCGGCGCCTGGACCAGAACCGCCCTCACCGGCAAACTCACCCGATTCGACGACCAGCACACCGACTTCGAAGCCGTCTACGACGACCTCACCACCCGGGGCTGGCTCACCACCACCAACGGCACCCTCGCCCTCACCGTCGAAGGCGAAGCCGGCCGCCTGCGCGCCCACGACCGCAACGCAGCCGTCCACACCCGCATCCGCCAGGGCATCGACACCCCCACCTACGCCGCCACCATCGACACCCTCCGCCGCATGGTCGCCAACCTCGGCGGCAACGCCGACCTCCCCTGATCCCTGCTGACAGACCCTCCCGCTACCGTCCACCCATGGGTTTCACCAGCGCTTGGGCCATCAGCAGCCACGCCATCGGCCCGGCCAGGGCGGCCCTCCTCCCGGGCTGGTGCGGCAACGCGTCCATCAGGGCCGCCGACGCCTTGCGGGCGATGGAGACGTTGAGGTGGGGGCACTGCCGCGCGCGAGGATCGTCCACTGGACCCCGTCCTTCGCCAGGGTGTCCGTACAGAGCCTGCGGATGTCGTCCGACCTGTTGGTGAAGGAATACCGGGGGTACTCGTACCGCTTCCCGTTCCGTACGGTCCAGTTGGTCACCCGGCACCCGTCGGAATGGATCAGCCCCCTCAGGAACTCCCAGGGGATGGGGGCTGATGCAACCGTCGCCCAGGCTTGTTTGCTGACCGAGTTCAGGCTGCGCCCGGCGGAGAGCAGGGCCGGTGCGTTTCGGCGGGTCGCGAGGCCGTACATGCGGTCGACGCTGCCGTGAGGAATTCGCTCACGTTGTGCATTTTTGGGTAGTACGCCGATACGAGTGAAGGTCGCTCGATTTTCGCGTGACCTTGGAAAATGAGGAAAAGTGCCCCGGGTCGGACTCGAACCGACACTGAATGGGTTTTGAATCCATCGCCTGCTGCCAATTGGGCTACCGGGGCCCAGCGAATCGAAGGTTTGCCCCGACCCGCTGCGAGTCCACCTTACCGCAGCTAGGTAGGCTCGGGGGAGCTTGTTGTGCCCCGCAAGGAGGAGCCCCCGTGACCGCCGAGCACGAGTCGACGCCCACGCCCGACGCCGACCAGTCGCACGTTCCGCCGCTGACGACCCGCGTCGTCATCGCCGAGGACGAGGCGCTCATCCGTCTCGACCTCAAAGAGATGCTCGAAGAGGAGGGCTACGCCGTCGTCGGCGAGGCCGGGGACGGGCAGACGGCCGTCGAGCTGGCCCGCGAGCACCGGCCCGACCTGGTGATCCTCGATGTGAAGATGCCGGTCCTCGACGGGATCTCCGCCGCCGAGAAGATCGCGGAGGAGTCCATCGCCCCGGTCCTGATGCTGACCGCGTTCTCGCAGCGCGACCTCGTGGAGCGGGCCCGTGACGCCGGGGCCATGGCGTACCTGGTGAAGCCGTTCAGCAAGAGCGACGTCGTCCCGGCCATCGAGATGGCCGTGTCTCGTTTCGCGGAGCTGCGGGCGCTGGAGAAGGAGGTCGCGGACCTCTCGCTGCGGCTGGAGACCCGCAAGCTGGTGGACCGGGCGAAGAGCATCCTGCAGACCCAGTACGGGCTGACCGAGCCGGCTGCCTTCCGGTGGATCCAGAAGACCTCCATGGACCGTCGCATGTCCATGCAGCAGGTCGCCGAGGCGGTCATCGAGGACGCCGAGGAGAAGAAGAACGCCGCCAAGTAGGGGCGCGGAGCATGCGTGAGGCCCGCCACCGGATTCCGGTGGCGGGCCTCACGCGTGTACAGCGGGCGGGTCAGTCCTCGCCGAGGTAGGCCTTGCGGACGTCCTCGTTGACGAGGAGTTCGCGGCCGGGGCCGGACAGGACGACCTTGCCGATCTCCATGACGTGGCCCTGGTCGGCGAGCGAGAGCGCCGCCTGGGCGTTCTGCTCGACCAGCAGGATGGTCGTGCCCTGGGACTTGAGTTCGGCGATCGTCGCCATGATCTTCTGCATCATGAGGGGCGAGAGGCCCATCGACGGCTCGTCCAGCATGAGCAGCTTCGGCCGGGACATGAGCGCGCGGCCCATGGCGAGCATCTGCTGTTCGCCGCCGGAGAGGGTGCCGGCGGCCTGCTTGCGGCGCTCTCCCAGGATGGGGAAGAGGTCGTAGGCGCGCTGGACGTCCTTCTGGATGCCATCCTTGTCGCTGCGCAGGAAGGCGCCGAGGAGGAGGTTGTCCTCGATCGTCATGCGCGGGAAGATGTGCCGCCCCTCGGGGGAGTGGGCGAGGCCGAGCGCGACGATGTCGTGCGCGGGGACCTTCTTGAGCGACTTGCCCTGGAACTTGATCTGGCCGCCGCGCGGCTTGATCAGGCCGGAGAGGGTGCGGAGGGTCGTGGTCTTGCCGGCGCCGTTGGTGCCGATGAGGGTGACGATCTCGCCCTCGTCGACGCTGAAGGAGATGCCTTTGACGGCTTCGATCTTGCCGTAGGCGACGCGGAGGTCCTCGACCTCGAGGAGTGCGGTCACTTGGCTTCTCCGTCCGTGCTGGTGGTGCTGTGCGCCTCCGCGGTGTCCGTGGTCTCGGGAGTTTCCGTGGCCTCGGCGGTCTCGGTGGTTTCCGGAGCCTCAGGGGTCTCGGTGGCTTCCGCGGCCGCGGCGGTCTCCGGAGCTTCGGGAGCTTCGGGAGCTTCGCCGGCCGCCGGAGCTTCGGCGGCTTCGACCTCCGCGATCTCCTCGGCGCCGGGGGCACCTTCGAAGGGTTCGCCAAGGTAGGCGGCGACGACGCGCTCGTCGCTCTGGACTTCGGTGGCGGTGCCTTCGATGAGCTTTTCGCCCTGGACGAGGCAGGCGACGCGGTCGCAGAGGTTGAAGATGAAGCGCATGTCGTGCTCGATGACGAGGACGGCGATGCCCATGTCCCGGATGGCGAAGATGAGTTCTTCGGTGGTCCGGGTCTCCTGCGGGTTCATGCCGGCGGTGGGCTCGTCCAGGAGGATGAGGCCGGGGTCGCTGGCGAGGGCGCGGGCGATCTCCAGCTTGCGCTGCTCGCCGTACGGCAGGTTGCGCGCGAGGTGTTCGGCCTTGTGGGCCAGGCCGATGAACTCGAGGAGTTCCATGGCCTTCTCGCGGCTGGCTTCTTCGGCGCGGCCGAAGCTGGGCAGGCGCAGGAGGGCCGCCCAGAGGCCTTCCTTGGTGCGGGTGTGCCGGCCGACGAGCACGTTTTCCAGGACCGTCATGTTGTTGAAGAGACGGATGTTCTGGAAGGTGCGGGCGATGCCGGCGGCGGTGACCTTGTACGACTTGGGGGGCAGGACCGTGCCCTTGTACCGGACTTCGCCCTCGGTGGGGATGTAGAGACCGGTGAGGCAGTTGAAGAAGGTGGTCTTGCCGGCGCCGTTGGGGCCGATGAGGCCGACGATCTCGCCGCTGCGGACGGTGAGGTCGACGTTCTTGACGGCGGTGAGGCCGCCGAATCGCATGGTGACGCCGCGGGCGTCGAGGACGGTCTCGGCGGTTGCCGTGGTGGTCGTCGTCATGGGTCAGGCCCCTGTCTTGCCGAGGACTGTGGGCGCTTCGAGGTCCGCGTGGAGTTCGAGCTGGTTGCGCCGGTTGGGGATGAGGCCTTCGGGGCGCAGGCGCATGAGGATGACGAGCGCGATGCCGAAGACGAGGAGCTGGTATTCGCCCAGGAACTGGAGCTTGTTGGGGATCATGAAGAGCAGGGCGCCGCCGACGAGGGGGCCGGAGATGGTGCCCATGCCGCCGAGGACGACTGCGGCGAGGAGGAATGCCGAGTTCGGGGGGACGGCGTTGGCGAAGACGTACTGGTCCGGGGTGACGGTGTAGTTCACGTGGGCCTGTACGGCGCCGGCGAGGCCGGCGAGGGTGGCGCCGAGGGCGAAGGCGACGAGCTTGACGCGGAAGCCGTTGATGCCCATGGCTTCGGCGGCGGTTTCGTCTTCGCGGATGGCGACCCAGGCGCGGCCGATGCGGGATTCGGCGCTGCGGCGGAAGACCATGATCACGATGAGGGTGACCAGGAGCATCAGCAGGAAGTAGTTGGCGAAGCGGCCGACGGTGAATCCGGCGATGGTGTGGTTGGCGCCGAAGTCGAAGCCGAAGAGGTCGACGTTGGGGACGCCGGCGATGCCGTTGGGCCCGTTGGTGAGGTCGGGGCCGGAGACTCCGTCGAGGTTGTTCATCGAGATCCGGAAGATCTCTCCGAAGCCCAGGGTGACGATGGCGAGGTAGTCGCCGCGCAGGCGCAGGGTCGGGGCGCCGATGAGGACGCCGAAGACCATGGAGGCGCCGGCGCCGAGGAGGATCGCGGCCCAGAAGGGGAGGTGTACTCCGAAGGGGGAGTTGGGGGAGCCGGAGACCAGGGCCGCGGTGTAGGCGCCGACGCCGAGGAAGGCGACGTAGCCGAGGTCGAGGAGGCCGGTGAGGCCGACGACGATGTTCAGGCCGAGGGCGACGGTGGCGAAGATGAGGATGTTGACGCCGAGGGTCGCGTACTGGTCGTCGGTCTGGGTGAGCGGGAAGGCGGCGGCCGCGGCGAAGGCGCCGACGAGGGCGACGTTGCGGTGCTTGGTGGTGAGGGCGGTGAAGCGGGCGAGGAGGCCGGCCTTGTTGAGGGCGGCGAAGCCGAAGCCCGCGGTGATGAGGAAGCCGAGGAAGAGTTCCTGGTACGGCGTGGTGATGCCGTAGGTGAAGACTCCGAGGGTGATGGCGAGGACGGCCGCGATCAGCAGGATCTCGGCCCAGGCCGGGAGCGTGCGGGCGGGGCGCGGGGTGTGGTTGGCGAGGGCGGCCTTGACGGTCGTCCAGGTGTTGCCCAGGTGGTGCTTGCGCTGTTCCCAGGGGGTGTCGTCGGGGTCCGGTGCGTCCAGGACGGGGCGCTCGAAGGGGAGTGCGAGGGCGCCGGTCAGGGCGAGGAGGGTGACCGCGGCCACGGCGTAGCCGCCGGGTTCGAGGTTGACGACGCCGCCGAGGGTGACGGTGATGGTGATGACCGTGTACCAGGCGGTGGCGAAGGCGGCGAGTGCGGCGAGTTTGAGTGCCGCGTCGGCGCCTGCGGGGGTGAGCCAGCCGAGGCCTTTGACTCCGTAGGAGGCGAGTCCGAAGAGGGTGGTGAGGGCGCCGCCGATGAGGACGAGCCACTGGAGGCCGCCGGGGTAGCCGTAGACGGTGAGGTCTCCGGGGAAGGCTGCGGTCCAGGTCCAGGACATGAAGCAGGAGAGGATGGTGAGAACGCCGCCGGCGGTGGCGAGGAGGCGGGCCGTCTTCTCGGGGATCGCGATGAAGCCGGTGTGGGCTGCGGTGGTCTTCGCGGTGTCCGCGGTGATGGTCGTCATGGTTCTCACGCCCTGTCCGCCACGCGCTCGCCCAGCAGGCCCTGGGGCCGCAGGAGGAGCACGAGGATGAGGAGTACGAACGCCCAGGTGTTGCCCCAGGACTGGCCGCCGAGCTGGCTCATGCCGGGGACGTCGGCGATGTAGGCGGTGGTGAGGGTCTCGGCGAGGCCGAGGACCAGGCCGCCGATCATGGCGCCGTAGATGTTCCCGATGCCGCCGAGGACGGCGGCGGTGAAGGCCTTGAGTCCGAGGATGAAGCCCATGCGGTAGTTGACTTCGCCGTACTTGAGGCCGTAGGCGACCGCGCCGACGGCGGCGAAGGCGGCGCCGAGGGCGAACGCGACCGTGATGATGCGGTCGGTGTTGATGCCCATGAGCTTGGCGGTGTCGGGGTCCTGGGCGGTTGCCTGCATGCCGCGGCCGGTGCGGGTCTTCTTGACGAAGAAGCCGAGGAAGGCCATGGAGATGGGGGCGGCGATGAGGAGGAAGACGTCACCGGTCTGGATGGTGATGCTGCCGAGGTGGAAGGCGCCGCCGGGGATCTGGGGGAAGACTACGGAGGACTTCGCGTCGGGGTACCAGGCCCATACCGCCTGCTGGAGGACGATGGAGAGGCCGATGGCGGTGATGAGCGGGGCGAGCCGGGGCGCGCTGCGCAGCGGCCGGTAGGCGAAGCGTTCGGCTCCGACGGCGATGGTGGTGGCGACGATGACCGCGCCTATGAGCATGAGCGGCAGCGCGATCCACATGGTGGTGCCGGTGGGGAGCATCAGCCAGACCGTGAGGGCTCCGAAGCCTCCGGTCATGAAGATCTCGCCATGCGCGAAGTTGATGAGCTGGACGATGCCATAGACCATCGTGTAGCCGATGGCGACGAGCCCGTACATGGATCCCAGTAGCAGGCCGTTGACCAGCTGTTGCGGCAGTTCGTGCACCGCAGGTCCTCCGAGTCTTTCGACGGATGTGACACCGCGCGGGGCGCTGTGTGCGCGCCCCGCGCGGCTGGTGAGGGGGTGAGCTGCTAGCGAGCTAGCGGAGGGAGGTCAGCTGCCGAGGGTGCCGGACTCGACGGTCTTGAAGTCGTCGCCGTCGACCTTGTAGACGGTCAGCTGCTTGTTGGTGGCGTCACCGAACTCGTCGAAGGAGACCTTGCCGGTCACGCCGTCGAAGCTGACGCCCTGGACGGCTTCGAGGACCTTGGCGCGGGCGTCCGAGGGGAGCTTGCCGTCGTTGGCCTCGACGACCTTCTTGACGGCTTCGATGACGGCCCAGGCGGAGTCGTACGAGTAGCCGCCGTAGGCGGAGTAGTCGTCCTTGTAGCCGGCCTTCTTGTAGTTGGCGATGAAGTCCTTGGCGGAGGGCAGGGTCTCGACGGGCGCGCCGACGGAGGTGCACAGGTCGCCCTGGGCTTCGGCTCCGGCGAGCTCGACGTACTTCTTGTCCTTCATGCCGTCGCCGCCGACGAGCGGGATGTTGGTGCCCGAGGCCTTGATCTGCTTGCTGAGGGGGCCGGCCGCGGGGTATTCGCCGCCGTAGTAGACGACGTCGGCGCCGGAGCTCTTGACCTGGGTCACGATCGCGGAGAAGTCCTTGGACTCCGGGTCGATGTGGCCTTCGCCGGCGACCTGGCCGCCGAGCTTGGTGAACTCGCCCTTGAAGGTTCCGGCGAGGCCGGCGCCGTAGGTCTTCTTGTCATCGATGATGAAGACCTTCTTCTTGCCCGCCTTGTTGAAGAGGTACTGGGCGGCGAACGGGCCCTGGATGGCGTCCGTGGTCGCGGTGCGGAAGTAGCTCTTGTAGGTGCGGACCTTCTGGCCTTCGGCCCACTTGGGGCCCTGGGTCAGGGAGGGGCTGGTGTTGGCCGGGGAGATCTGGGCCAGCTTGGCGTCGTCGAAGACCTTCTGCATCGACTCGGACACCGAGGAGTTCAGGGGGCCGACGACGCCGAGGACGTCCTTGTCGGCGGTGAGCTTGGTGGCGTTCTGCTGGCCGGAGGAGGCCTGGGCCTGGTCGTCGAGGGCCTGGATCTTGAAGGTGACGCCCTTGACGTACTTCTTCTCGTTGGCCTGCTTCGCGGCGAGGTCGGCGGAGTTCTTGATGCCGAGGCCGAGGGCGGAGAGGTCGCCGGTCAGCGGGGCGTCGACGCCTATGACGACCGTGGTGTTGCCACCGTCACCGGTGGAGCCGGCCTTGTCGTTGCGCGAACCACAGGCGGTGAGAGTGAGAGCGCCTGCGGCGAGGGCGGCCGTCACGGCGATGAGCTGACGATGACGCACGATCAGTCCTTTCCTGGCGCCGCGTCCCCCCTGGGACGCGTCGAGTCGAACGCGCGGAACCGAACTGAATGGAATCCGGTGGTCGCGGTAACTGGCGGTGACTCTAAGCGGGACTTCGGACGTTATGGAGGGCTCAGGCCAATGATGTGACTCTCTTGTTATGCCACGGCGTAATACATACCGGACCCCTGAGGGTGGAACGGGGGAATTCCGGCCGGTTCGTGCAGTCCGGATGTTGAGATGGTGCAGGACTGTCCGGTGGTTTGAGTCCTGTCTTTCCAGGACTCTGGGGCGTTTTGCTCATGACGGTGTCGGCGTCCGGCTGTCTCGATCTTCGGGACAGGCCCTGGTCAGAGCGGCGGAAAGATCCCTGGCATAACGGTCACCCGGGATGTAACTGTGCTCCTCTTTCCCGAAATCATTACTGAGGGTTACTTCGAGGAAAGGCAACCCGGAATTCCGTGCCACATGCACGCAGTCGTCGACCCGAATCCCGATCACGAGCTCGCGGAGCTCCCCGCTGGCCACCACGACGGGCAGCGCCGGCTGGATCACTACGCTCAGTGCCCGCGAGGGCTGGCTGATCCGTTCCACCGAGACGGGCCGGGCGGACTCGCTGCGCACACGCACAGTGAAGGCGAACGCCAGGGCCGGGGCGGGGGTGTCGACCGGTTCGCCGTAGCCGAAAGAGACGCTCTGGGAGGGCGCCGCCGGTGTCCGCGGCGCGGGCCGGGAGCGCCCGGCGTACCGGTGGGCGCCCGCGACGGCCAGTGCGGCGGCGCAGGCCAGGGCCGTGAGGGCGATGACCGTCCGGCGGCTGCCCCGGAAGCGGGAGCGGCCCCGGGCCGCCGCCGGTCCACGGGGCCCCGGGCGCGGGGTCTCGTCGCCCGAGGTGCCCTCGCCGGGCTCGACGGGCCCGATGCCGCCGCTCACTGCCAGGGCCCGCCGGTCGGAGTGCCGGAACGGTAGCGCTCGGCGCAACGCCGCCCGGCCTCCCGGCCGGTGAGTTCCCGGGCGGCTTCCCGGCCGTGGGCGCGTTGCTCGGCGCGGGCGTCATCGACGACGGCGCGCAGGATGTCGTTCTGCCCGCCGGACAGGCCCATCGCCTGGTAGTCGAGGCTGACGGGGTCGCGGCCTTCGCCGCCGTCGAGGATGACCGCGGCCCAGTGGGTGATCAGGGCGGCGCACAGTTCCCCGGGCGGGGTCGTGCTCGGGGAGGGCGCGCCCGCGCGTGGGGCGGTGGTGCAGCCGAGGAGTGCGGTGCTCAGGAGGGCGGTCGCCGCGCAGGCGGCGGTGACGCGCCGCGGCGCCGGTCCGGATCCCATGGCGGGAACGCTAGACCGGCGCCGGTGACAGCACAACTGCTGTCGGCGGAACGGGCGTTACGAGTTCGTGTCGCGCAGGAGGCAGGTGAGGCGGGCCGTGCAGACGCGCTTGTCCTGCTCGTCGGTGATGACGATCTCGAAGGTGGTGGTGGAGCGGCCCTTGTGGACGGGGGTGGCGACGCCGGTGACCAGGCCGGAGCGGACGCCGCGGTGGTGGGTGCAGTTCAGGTCGACGCCGACGGCGATCTTGTTGATGCCGCCGTGCATCATCGCGCCGACCGAGCCGAGGGTCTCCGCGAGGACGGCGGAGGCGCCGCCGTGCAGCAGTCCGTAGGGCTGGGTGTTGCCCTTGACGGGCATGGTGCCCACCACGCGGTCGGCCGAGGCCTCCAGGATGCGGATGTCCATGCGCTCGCCGAGGTCGCCCGCCGAGAACAGGGCGGGCAGGTCGACGCCCAGGGCCGCGTACTCGTCGAGGACCTCCTGCGGGAACTTCACTGCGTGCTGCTCGCCCATCGGCCGGCTCCGTTCGTGTGTCAACGTTCGTTAACCATCTTGTCCTGGGGTCGTTCTATCAGGCCGGTTCGAAGCGCACGACGACGGACTTGCTCGCGGGGGTGTTGCTGGTGTCGGCGGTGGAGTCCAGCGGGACCAGCACGTTGGTCTCGGGGTAGTACGCGGCGGCGCAGCCGCGGGCCGTCGGGTAGTGCACGACGCGGAAGCCGGGGGCGCGCCGTTCCACGCCGTCCGACCACTCGCCGACGAGGTCGGTGTACGAGCCGTCGGCGAGGCCGAGCTCGGCCGCGTCCTCGGGGTGGACCATGACGACGCGGCGGCCGCCGGTGATCCCGCGGTAGCGGTCGTCGAGGCCGTAGATGGTGGTGTTGTACTGGTCGTGGCTGCGCAGGGTCTGCAGCAGCAGCCGGCCCGCCGGGAGCTTCGGGTACTCCACGGGCGCGGCGGTGAAGTTGGCCTTGCCGGTCTTGGTGGGGAAGCGGCGCTCGTCGCGCGGGGCGTGGGGGAGGCGGAATCCCCCGGGGCGGGCGGCGCGGGCGTTGAAGTCCTCGAAGCCGGGGATGACGCGGGAGATCCGGTCGCGGACGGCGGCGTAGTCCTTCTCGAACTCCTCCCACGGGGTGCGCGAGGCGTCGCCCAGCACGGTGCGGGCGAGGCGGGCGACGATCGCGGGCTCGGAGAGCAGGTGGGGGGAGGCGGGCGGCAGGTTGCCGCGCGAGGCGTGGACCATGCCCATGGAGTCCTCGACGGTGACGAACTGCTTGCCGGCGGCCTGTACGTCCTTGTCGGTGCGGCCGAGGGTGGGCAGGATCAGGGCGCGCTTGCCGGTGACCGCGTGGGAGCGGTTCAGTTTGGTGGAGACGTGGACGGTGAGGGAGGCGCGGCGGATCGCGGCTTCGGTGACGTCGGTGTCGGGGGTGGCGCCGACGAAGTTGCCGCCCATGGCGAAGAGCACCTTGGCGTGGCCGTCGCGCAGGGCCTGGATGGAGCGGACCACGTCGTAGCCGTGGTGGCGGGGCGAGGTGATGCCGAATTCCCGGTCCAGGGCGTCGAGGAACGCGGGCGCGGGCCGTTCGAAGATGCCCATGGTGCGGTCGCCCTGGACGTTGGAGTGGCCGCGGACGGGGCAGACGCCGGCGCCGGGCCGGCCGATGTTGCCGCGCAGCAGGAGCAGGTTCACGACCTCGCGGATGGTGGCGACGGCGTGCTTGTGCTGGGTGAGGCCCATGGCCCAGCAGACGATGGTGCGCTCGGATGCCAGGATCATGGCCAGGGCGCGTTCGATGTCGGGGCGGGTCAGGCCGGTGGCGGTGAGGGTCTCGTCCCAGTCGGCTTTCCTCGCGGTGGCCGCGAACTCCTCGTAGCCATGGGTGTGCTCGCGGATGAACGCCTCGTCGGTGGCCGCGTCGGCCTCGATGACGAGCCTGTTCAGGAGGCGGAAGAGGGCCTGGTCGCCGCCGATGCGGATCTGCAGGAACAGGTCGGTCAGGGCCGTTCCCTTGAGCATGCCGAGCGGTTTCTGCGGGTTCTTGAACCGCTCGGTGCCGGCCTCGGGCAGCGGATTCACCGAGATGATCTTCGCGCCGGCGGACTTGGCCCGCTCCAGGGCGGAGAGCATGCGCGGGTGGTTGGTGCCCGGGTTCTGGCCCGCGACGATGATCAGATCGGCCTGGTGGAGGTCTTCCAGGGAGACGCTGCCCTTGCCGATGCCGATGGTCTCGTTCAGTGCGGAGCCCGAGGACTCGTGGCACATGTTGGAGCAGTCCGGCAGGTTGTTGGTGCCGAACTCGCGGGCGAAGAGCTGGAAGAGGAAGGCGGCCTCGTTGCTGGTGCGGCCGGAGGTGTAGAAGAGGGCCTCGTCGGGGGAGTCGAGGGCGCGCAGTTCCTCCGCGATGATCTCGAAGGCCCGCTGCCAGGACACCGGCTCGTAGTGGTCGGATCCTTCCGCCAGGTACACGGGCTGGGTGATGCGGCCCTGCTGGCCGAGCCAGTAGCCGCTGCGGGCGGCGAGCTCGGACACCGGGTGCTCGGCGAAGAAGGCGGGGGTCACCCGGCGCAGCGTCGCCTCTTCGGCGACGGCCTTCGCGCCGTTCTCGCAGAATTCGGCGGTGTGGCGTTCGTCGCCCTCGGGCCAGGCGCAGCCGGGGCAGTCGAAGCCGTCCTTCTGGTTGACCTTGAGGAGGGTGCGGGCGGTGCGGGTCAGGCCCATCTGCCGCTCGGCGATCTTGAGGGTGTGCACGATCGCGGGCAGGCCGGCCGCCGCGTGCTGCGGGGGCCCGACCTGCGGCGCGTCCTGTACGGGATCACCTGCGGGCGGCTTGGTGGCCATGTCGCTCCCCTTCGAGCAGTCGGACATCGCGTCGGGCGGGCCGAGCGGTGGCGTATCGGGCCGATCCTGTCACGCCCCGCCGGCATCGCGGACGCCGAGAGCGGCCGTCCCGGATTGTCACAGCGGACGCCTAGGATCGGAGGCGTGGCAGATTCAGCATCGAAGAAGACCGACCAGCCGACCGCAGCGGACCGCCCCCGCCTGATGCTCATGGACGGGCACTCCCTGGCGTACCGGGCGTTCTTCGCGCTGCCCGCGGAGAACTTCACGACCGCTACGGGCCAGCCGACCAACGCCATCTACGGCTTCGCGTCGATGCTGGCGAACACGCTGCGCGACGAGGCGCCCACGCACTTCGCGGTGGCGTTCGACGTGTCCCGCAAGACGTGGCGGGCGACGGAGTTCCCCGAGTACAAGGCGAACCGCTCCAAGACGCCCGACGAGTTCAAGGGGCAGGTCGAGCTGATCGGCGAGCTCCTGGACGCGATGAAGGTGCCGCGCTTCGCGATCGACGGCTTCGAGGCCGACGACGTCATCGCGACGCTGGCCACGCAGGCGGAGGCCGAGGGCTTCGAGGTGCTGATCGTCACGGGCGACCGGGACTCCTTCCAGCTCGTCTCCGAGCACACCACCGTGCTCTACCCGACGAAGGGCGTCTCCGAGCTGACCCGGTTCACGCCGGAGAAGGTCGAGGAGAAGTACGGCCTCACCCCGCAGCAGTACCCGGACTTCGCGGCGCTGCGCGGCGACCCGTCCGACAACCTGCCGGGCATCCCGGGCGTCGGCGAGAAGACCGCGGCCAAGTGGATCACGCAGTTCGGGTCGTTCAAGGAGCTGGTGGAGCGCGCCGAGGAGGTCAAGGGGAAGGCCGGGCAGAACTTCCGCGACCACCTGGAGTCGGTGAAGCTCAACCGCGTCCTGACGGAGATGGTTAAGGACGTCGAGCTGGACAAGGCCCCCGCCGACCTGGCCCGCCTGCCTTACGACCGGCAGGCCGTGACCGGCGTGCTGGACGTGCTGGAGATCCGCAACGCCTCGCTGCGCGAGCGGCTGCTGGCGATGGACCCGGGCGCGGCCGAGGTGCCGGCCCCCGCCCCGGCGGCCGGGGTGGAGCTGGACGGGTCCGTGCTGGGTGCGGGCGAGCTCGCCCCGTGGCTGGAGAGCCACGCGGGCGAGGCCCTCGGTGTCTCGACCGTCGACAGCTGGGGCCTGGGCCAGGGCAACGTCAGCGAGATCGCGCTGGCGTCGGCGGGCGGGCCCGCCGCCTGGTTCGAGCCGTCCGAGCTGGACGAGGCCGACGAGAAGGCCTTCGCCGCCTGGGCCGCCGACCCGGCCCGGCCCAAGGTCGTGCACAACGCCAAGGGTCTGATGCGGGTCTTCCCGGAGCACGGCTGGACGCTCGCGGGCGTCACCATGGACACCGCGCTCGCCGCGTACCTGGTCAAGCCGGGCCGCCGCTCCTTCGCGCTGGACGCCCTGTCCAACGAGTACCTGCACCGGGAGCTGGCCCCGGCCGCCGCCGACGGCCAGCTCGCCTTCGGCGCCGACGAGACCGCCGAGGCGGAGGCCCTGATGGCGCAGGCCCGCGCCGTCCTGGACCTGGGCGAGGCCTTCACCGGCAAGCTCGCCGAGGTGGGCGCCGCCGAGCTGCTCCACGACATGGAACTGCCGACCTCCGAGCTGCTGGCCCGGATGGAGCGGGCCGGCATCGGCGCCGACCGCGACCACCTCGAAGGCATGGAGCAGCAGTTCGCGGGAGCCGTGCAGCAGGCGGTGAAGGAGGCGCACGCGGCCGTCGGCCACGAGTTCAACCTGGGCTCGCCCAAGCAGCTCCAGGAAGTGTTCTTCGGCGAGCTGGACCTGCCCAAGACGAAGAAGACCAAGACCGGGTACACCACGGACGCGGACGCGCTGGCCTGGCTGGCCACGCAGACCGACCACGAACTGCCCGTGATCATGCTGCGCCACCGCGAGCAGGCCAAGCTGCGCGTCACCGTCGAGGGCCTGGTCAAGTCGATCGCCGCCGACGGCCGCGTGCACACCAGCTTCAGCCAGACCGTCGCCGCGACCGGACGCCTGTCCTCCACCGACCCGAACCTGCAGAACGTGCCGGTGCGCACCGACGAGGGCCGTGCCATCCGCCGCGGCTTCGTCGTCGGCGAGGGCTACGAGTCCCTCATGACCGCTGACTACAGCCAGATCGAGCTGCGCGTCATGGCCCACCTCTCCGAGGACGCGGGCCTGATCGAGGCCTTCCTGTCGGGCGAGGACCTCCACACCACCGTCGCCTCCCAGGTGTTCGGCGTGGCGCGGTCCGCGGTCGACGCCGAGATGCGCCGCAAGATCAAGGCCATGTCGTACGGCCTCGCCTACGGGCTGTCCGCCTTCGGTCTCTCGCAGCAGCTGAACATCGAACCCGCCGAGGCGCGCGGGCTGATGGAGACGTTCTTCGAGCGGTTCGGCGGCGTCCGCGACTACCTCCAGCGCGTCGTCGAGGAGGCCCGCGCCACCGGGTACACCGAGACGGTGCTGGGCCGCCGCCGCTACCTGCCCGACCTCAACAGCGACAACCGGCTGCGCCGTGAGGCAGCGGAGCGGATGGCGCTGAACGCCCCCATCCAGGGCACCGCCGCCGACATCGTCAAGGTCGCGATGCTGCGCGTCGACCGGGCCCTCACCGGCGCCGGGCTCACCTCGCGCATGCTGCTCCAGGTCCACGACGAAATCGTGCTGGAGATCGCGCCCGGCGAGCGGAAGAAGGTGGAGGAGCTGGTGCGCCGCGAGATGGCGGCCGCCGTCGAGCTGCGCGCCCCGCTGGACGTGTCCGTGGGCGTCGGCCCGGACTGGGAGTCCGCCGCGCACTGACCCGGCCCGGCACCGGACCGGCGCCCGTCCCCGCTACGCGATGGGGACGGGCGTCCGCGTTTGCCCGTCGTTGTCGTGCCGCTCGCCGCCGTCGTGCCGCTCGCCGCCGCCGCGGTGGCGCAGGCGCACCAGCGCCCCGTAGAGCAGCAGCGCCACAACCAGGCCGCCGCCCGCGCCGAAACAGACGGTCGGGATGATGTCCAGGGGCGTACGGATCCGGTCGAAGAACGTGAAGAAGCGCAGCACCCGCATCGTCACCCCCGCCCCCACGCAGGCCACCAGCAGCGCGACGGCGCACCAGAGCTCCGCCCGCCCCAGCGACGGCACGGACGGCGGAACGGGCGAGGCCGGCAGGCGGCGCAGGGCCGTCACCGTGAACCACAGCAGGGCACAGCCGGCCAGCGCCGAACTGCCGTACTGGAGGTAGGAGTAGAGGGGCAGACCGAAGGCGAGCGGCTCTCCCAGCCCGGGCAGCGCGTTCGTTCCCCACCGGTCGAGATGGGTGAAGCTGTCCCACACCACGTGCGTCAGGGAGCCGAGCACCGCCGAGAGGTAGAACCGGAGCGCGAGCGCGGGCAGCCGGCGGCGGGCCCGCCAGTCCTCGCCCCGCACCAAAGCGTGCACCCTGCCCTGCCAGGCGCGCGGCAGCAGCGCGACCAGCGGCTCGCGCAGAAGAAGCCAGCAGGCGGCCAGGGCGGCGGTCAGCGCGGCGTCGGCCGTCACCACGCCGAGGAGGGAGTGGGTGAAATCGCCGTACCCCATCACGCCTTCCACGACCGCGTCCAGGAAGTAGAACGTGTCCGGGGCGAACGAGCCCAGTACCAGGGCGGAGGCGATCAGCGGCCCACGGGCCCGCCCGGTCCGCCGCACGGCCGGAAGCACGGCCGCCGCATGGCTGAGAGTGAACGGCACGGGTGCCCCTTCCGGTCTCCGATCGGTCGGGACAGTATGCGCGACCCGCGCACGACGTGGGGAAATGGTGAAGTCCCGGCTGCTGTACGTGTCTTGTGCAGGCAGTTGACGTAGGGTCACGCGGACGTCGACGGGGAGGAGTCCGGCTCATGCGGGGACGAATATCGGCCCGGTTCGGTTGGCTGCGCAGGAGCGGCGCCGCCGCCCTGGTCTCGGCGCTGGTGGTGGCCGCGGTGACCGCCTCCCAGGGGCCCGCATCGGGGAGCGAGGACAAGCCGCCCCTGGCGGCCGGAACCGGTCCCGGCCCCGCCGCGGCCGCCGGGCAGGGCGGGGACACCGCCTACTCCACCGAACTCCCGCCGCCCGCCGGGCCGCAGCCGCCCGAGACCCCGTCGGCCGGCGGGTCCGCGTCGCCCGCGCCCGCGGAGGCAGCCGCGCCGTACACCGAGCCGGTGGCCCACGGCGGGGCGGTGGGCGCACGGGGGATCCCCGCGAGCGTGCTCGCGGCGTACCGGCGCGCCGAGCGGAAGGTCGCGGACACCGACCCCGGATGCGGGCTGCGCTGGGAACTGCTCGCGGCGATCGGCAAGGTCGAGTCGGGGCAGGCGGGGGGCGGCCGGGTGGACGCCGCGGGCACCACACTGCGCCCGATCCTCGGGCCCGTCCTCGACGGCAACGGCTTCGCGGACATCGCCGACACCGACGCGGGCGCGTACGACGGCGACGCCCGCTACGACCGGGCCGTCGGGCCGATGCAGTTCATCCCGTCCACCTGGGCGGTCTGGGGCCAGGACGGCAACGGCGACGGCCGGCGGGACCCGAACAACGTGTACGACGCGGCGCTGGCCGCCGGGCGTTACCTGTGCGCGGGGAGCCGGGACCTGGGGGCGGCCGCCGACCTGGACCGGGCCGTGCTGTCGTACAACCAGTCCGGGGAGTACCTGAGGACCGTGCGGTCCTGGTACGCGTACTACCTGGGCGGGGCGCACGAGGTACCCGACGAGGGCGGCACGGGCACCGCGACCCCCACGAAGCCGGGTCCCGAACCGGCGCCGGAGCCCACCCCTACGCCGACGCCCACGCCGTCCCCCACCCCGAAACCCACACCCACGCCCACCCCGACACCGTCCCCTACGCCTACGCCTACGCCGACTCCGAAGCCGACCCCCACGCCCACGCCGAAGCCGACCCCCAGGCCCACGCCGAAGCCGACCCCCACGCCCACGCCGAAGCCGACCCCCAGGCCCACGCCGAAGCCCAGCCCCACCTCGACCCCCGCCCCGAAGCCGTCCCCCACCTCCGCCCCGAAGTCCGGCCCCACGCCCTCCGCGAGCCGCTCCGAAACCCCGTAGTCGAACGGTTCTCATCTCCGCCCCGCGTTGCTACGGTGCCCCCTCCCTGACACCCCATCAGATCCGGAGCCCCGCATGCGCGCACTCGCCGCCGCCGCCGTCGGGCTGGCCGCCGCGCTGGCCCTCGTCTTCGCCGTCACGGCGCTCGGGGTGCCCGAAGGCACTACCTCGCCCAAGCCCCTGCTGACCACCGCGCCCCCCGCGCCCGGAAAGTAGAGGAGGGCCCGGCCGTGCGACGCAGAGCCAGCCTCGTCCTGCTTGCCGCAGCCGTGTTCTGCGCAGCGCTCGCACCACTGCTGCGCTGGTACGCGTACCCCCGCCTCGCCAAGATCCCGCCGGACCAGTACCAGGAGATGGTCCTGGAGGCGAAGGACGCCACCCTCCTCGACTACACCGCCGGCATGCAGCCGAAGAAGGTCGACAAGGTCACGATCGTCCAGACGCTCAAGGGCAACGTCGAGGCGTCGAAGGAGATCGAGGCGAGCGCCGGAAAGGACGTCGTCGTCTGGGACACCCTGTCCTACATCATGGGCCCGGACGGCAAGATGGTCTCCCAGATCCCCGAGCGGTACGTCTTCGACGCCCACACCCAGGACCCGGTCCACGCCACCGGCGAGATGGTCGACGGGGACCCGGTCGAGCGCGAGGGCATCGAGTTCAAGTGGCCGTTCTTCACCGAGCCGCGCGACTACCTCTACTTCGACGCGCAGACGCGCAGTTCCTCACCCATCCACTACGTCGGCCCCCGCACGTTCAAGGGCATGGACGTCTACTACTTCGAGCAGACCGTCCCCTGGACCAAGGTCCCGCTGCCCAAGAAGATGCCGATCGAGGGCATCGACCCCAAGACGTTCGAGCAGAGCACCGGAACCAGCCTCTGGTACACGGTCAAGGCGATGTTCTGGGTCGACCCGGTGACCGGCGCGCCCGTCAACGCCGAGCAGCAGATCCAGCAGGAGATGCGGGGCGGCATCGCGGCCGGCGCGCCCGACGGCAGGCTGACCGTCTTCGCCGGCGACGTGAAGATGCGGCCGGACTACTCCGCGTACACCGTGGACCTGGTGCGGTCGAACCGTACGAAGGTCCTCGCCCTGCACACCTACGCGCCCCTGGGCCTGACGGCCGGCGCGCTCGTGCTCCTCGCGCTCGCGCTGTGGCTGGAGGCGCGCGGCCGGCGCCGGGCCGGGGAACTCACCGCCTGAGCCGGGCGTTGGTGTGCCGGGTCGGCTCGGCGGTCGCGGGATCCTCCGGCCAGGGGTGCTTGGGGTAGCGGCCGCGCAGCTCGGCGCGCACGGCGCGGTAGCCGCCCTGCCAGAAGGAGGCGAGGTCGGCCGTGACGGCGGCGGGCCGCCCGGCGGGCGACAGCAGGTGGACGAGGACGGGCACTCCCGCCACCTTCGGGGTCTCGGCCATGCCGAACAGCTCCTGGAGCTTCACGGCGAGCACGGGCTGGCCGTGCTCCGCGCCGTAGTCGACGCGGATCCGCGAACCGCTGGGCACCTCCAGGCGTTCCGGCGCCAGCTCGTCGAGCCGGGCCGCCTCGCCGGTGGCCCAGGGCAGCAGCCGGTTCAGGGCCTGGCCCGCGTCGATCCGTGCGAGGTCGGCGCGGCGCCGGGCCCGCGACAGCTCGGGCTCCAGCCAGTCGTCGGCCCGCTCCAGCAGCGCCGCGTCCTGCGTCACGTCGGGCCACGCGCCGCCCAGCGTGCGGTGCAGGAAGCCCAGCCGGGCCCGTAGCGTCCGCGCGTCCGGGGACCAGCGCAGCAGGCCGAGTCCCTCGGTGCGCAGTCCTTCGAGGAGGGCGGCCCGGACCTGCCCGGGGCCGGGGTCGCGCAGCGGCCGGGCGACCAGCTCGACCGCGCCGAGCCGCTCCACCGCCCGGGCCACCACGTCCCCGTTCTCCCAGCGCACCTCCTCACCGGAAGCCAGCAGGTGGTTGGCGGCGGTCCGGGCGGTGTCCTCGTCGATGACCGCCGCGGTCCGCACCCGGGCGGACGCGGAGTGCGAGGGGCGGTCGGCGACGGCGACGGCCAGCCAGGGCGCGCTGCGCAGCCCCGACCCGTCACCGAGCTCGGCCGCCGTCCCGGAGGCCATGAGGAACGCCCCGCCGCCCTTGGCCTTCGCCACCCGCTCGGGAAACGCCAGCGCGGCGACGAGCCCGGCGGCGGCGTCGTCGGGGAGGGAGCCGGGGCGCCCCGGGCCCCGCGCCCCGGACGCCGGCGGGCCCGGGGTGTCAGCCGGGGCGGGGGCCGCCGGGTCGCCCACCGCGCGCTCCAGGCGGCGGGTTTCCGCGCGCCAGCGTCCCGCGTAGGCGTCGCCGCCGTGCCGGGCGGCGCGCCAGGCGGCCGCCAGGTCGTCCCCGTACTCCCGCGGCGGCTCCTCGCTCAGCAGCGCCACCAGTTGTGCGGTCCGCCGCGCGCCCAGCACGGCCGCGCCGTCCAGCAGGGCCCGCGCCAGCCGGGGGTGCAGCCCCAGCCGGGCCATCCGCAGCCCGCGCGGGGTCGGCCGCCCGGCGCCGTCCACCGCGCCGACCGCCCGCAGGACCTCCCGTGCGGCAGCCATCGCCCCGGCGGGCGGCGCGTCCAGCAGGGCCAGCCCGGACGCGTCGGGGTCGCCCCAGCAGGCCGCCTGGAGCGCGAACGCCGCCAGGTCGGCCATCCGGATCTCCGGCGCCGGGTACGCCGTCAGCCGCCCGTCCTCCGCTTCGGACCAGCAGCGGTACACCGTCCCCGGTGCCTCACGACCGGCCCGCCCGGCCCGCTGACGGCCCGCCGCGCGCGACGCCCGTACGGTCGCCAGGGCGCCCAGGCCCCGCGCGTGGTCCACCCGCGGCTCGCGGGCCAGCCCCGAGTCCACCACCACCCGTACGCCGGGCACGGTCAGGCTCGATTCCGCGACCGCCGTCGCCAGGATCACCCGGCGGTGCGCGGCCTGCGCCAGCACCGCCTCCTGCACGGAGCCGGCGGCCCGGCCGTGCACCTGGAGCACCTCCGCGGCCACGCCGTCCAGCTGCCCGGCGACCCGGGCGAGCTCGCCGACGCCGGGCAGGAAGCACAGGACGTCGCCGGAACGTTCCGCCAGCGCCCGCCGCACCACCGAGGCCACGTGCGCCAGCTGCGCCGGATCCACCCGCATCCCCTGCGGCGGCCGCACCGGCCGGGCCGGCGGCGCCCACACCACTTCCACCGGGTACGAGGCCCCCTCTGCCGCCACCACCGGCGCGTCCCCCAGCAGCCGGGCCCAGCCGGCCGCGTCGGTCGTCGCGGAGGCCGCGACCAGGCGCAGCTCCGGGCGCAGGGCCGCGCGTACGTCCAGGAGGAAGGCGGCGGCCGTGTCCGCGTCGAGGTGCCGCTCGTGGCACTCGTCCAGGACCACCACGTCGACGCCGGCCAGCTCCTGGTCCCGCTGGAGCCGCTGGAGCAGCACCCCGGAGGTCACCACCTCCACCGCCGTGCGCGGGCCGGTCACCCGCTCGCCGCGCACGGTGAAGCCGACCGACCCGCCGACGGCCTCGCCCAGCAGCCACGCCATCCGCCTGGCCGCCGCCCGGGCGGCGATCCGCCGGGGTTCGGCCACCACGACCCGGCGCCGCTCGCCGCCCCCCACCAGCCCGGCCAGCACCAGCGGAACCAGCGTGGTCTTGCCGGTCCCCGGCGGTGCGCACAGCACCGCCGCGCCGTGCGCGTCCAGCGCCGAGACGAGGGCGGGTACGGCCGCCCGTACGGGAAGGGCGTCCAGGTCGGCGGTGCGGATCAAGGGCTCAGTCCCTCTCGCAGACGAAGACCGCGGTCCCGGGGATCAGGTTGCCGCGCAACGGGGACCAGCCGCCCCACTCCTGGGTGTTCCAGGCGGGCCATTCCGGCTCGACCAGGTCCACCAGGCGGAACCCGCCCGCGACGACGTCGCGGACCCGGTCCCCCAGGGTGCGGTGGTGCTCCACGTACACCGCGCGGCCCTGCTCGTCCTGCTCGACGTACGGCGTCCGGTCGAAGTAGGAGGCCGCGACGGACAGCCCCTCGGGGCCGGGTTCGTCGGGGAAGGCCCAGCGGATCGGGTGGGTGACGGAGAACACCCAGCGGCCGCCGGGGCGCAGCACGCGGTGGACCTCGCGCATGACGTTCACCGGGTCGGAGACGAAGGGGACGGCCCCGTAGGCGGAGCAGGCCAGGTCGAAGGAGCCGGTGCGGAAGGGCAGGCGGCCGGCGTCGGCCTCCACGAGCCGCACCCCCGGCCCGTCGCCGTCGCCGATGCGCACGGCGTGCTGGAGCTGGCGGTGGGAGAGGTCGAGGGCCACCGGGCGGGCGCCCTGGGCGGCCAGCCAGCGCGAGCACTGGGCGGCGCCGGCGCCGATCTCCAGGACGTCCTTGTCCCGGAGGGAGGAGGCCGGTCCCAGGAGGGCCGCCTGCTCCTCGTCCAGGCCCTCGGGTCCCCAGACGAAGCGGTCGTCGCCGAGGAACGCGCCGTGCTCGCTCTGGTACTCGTCGGCGTTGCGGTCCCACCAGCCCCGGCTCGCCCGGCTGCTCTCGGCTTCGCCGGCCGCGCGGCGGGTGGCCTCGGCGTCGGAACCGTCCCCGTCGCCGTCGGCGATTTCGAACGCGTCTCCGGGGAGGTAGTCCTCTTTGTTCATGGGGCCCGTCGTCGTAGTCTGCGAGAAGTGGGGAGGGAGAGCCAGCGGGCCTTCCCCGCCCACGATTTGTGCCGGTAATGCGGCGATCCGCCCGGGGTGTGCGCCTTCGCGCATTGACCCTGTCCGGCTGCCCCCGTATGCTACAAGTTGCGCTGCGAGCCTGTGCTCCTCAGACCTAGCAGGCTGCGCTTGCTTCTGTTGATGTCCCCTCGGTTTTCGAGGCCTCCCGCTCGCGCGGATTCGGGGCTTCCTTGGCTGTCCGGCTTCGGCAGTTGCCGATAAGGGCTCCCGGCGTAGCAGTACCTACGACTTTCTGTCCGTAACCGGAGCCCTTTCCCACATGACGAGCAGCACCGAGACCACCGCCACCACCCCTCCGCAGGTAGCGGTCAACGACATCGGCGACGCGGACGCGTTCCTCGCGGCGATCGACGAGACGATCAAGTACTTCAACGACGGCGACATCGTCGACGGCGTCATCGTCAAGGTGGACCGGGACGAGGTTCTCCTCGACATCGGTTACAAGACCGAAGGCGTGATCCCGAGCCGCGAGCTCTCGATCAAGCACGACGTCGACCCGAACGAGGTCGTCAAGGTCGGCGACGAGATCGAGGCCCTGGTTCTCCAGAAGGAGGACAAGGAAGGCCGTCTGATCCTGTCCAAGAAGCGCGCTCAGTACGAGCGTGCCTGGGGCACGATCGAGAAGATCAAGGAAGAAGACGGCATCGTCACCGGTACCGTCATCGAGGTCGTCAAGGGTGGTCTCATCCTCGACATCGGCCTCCGCGGCTTCCTGCCGGCCTCTCTCGTCGAGATGCGTCGCGTCCGCGACCTCCAGCCCTACGTGGGCAAGGAGCTCGAGGCGAAGATCATCGAGCTGGACAAGAACCGCAACAACGTGGTCCTGTCCCGCCGTGCCTGGCTCGAGCAGACCCAGTCCGAGGTTCGCCAGACGTTCCTCACCACCCTGCAGAAGGGTCAGGTCCGCTCCGGCGTCGTCTCCTCGATCGTCAACTTCGGTGCCTTCGTGGACCTGGGCGGCGTCGACGGTCTCGTCCACGTCTCCGAGCTGTCCTGGAAGCACATCGACCACCCCTCCGAGGTTGTCGAGGTCGGCCAGGAGGTCACCGTCGAGGTCCTCGACGTCGACATGGACCGCGAGCGTGTCTCCCTGTCGCTGAAGGCGACGCAGGAGGACCCGTGGCAGCAGTTCGCCCGGACCCACCAGATCGGTCAGGTCGTCCCGGGTAAGGTCACCAAGCTGGTTCCGTTCGGTGCGTTCGTCCGCGTGGACGAGGGCATCGAGGGTCTGGTCCACATCTCCGAGCTGGCCGAGCGCCACGTGGAGATCCCGGAGCAGGTCGTCCAGGTCAACGACGAGATCTTCGTCAAGGTCATCGACATCGACCTCGAGCGTCGCCGGATCTCGCTGTCCCTCAAGCAGGCCAACGAGTCCTTCGGTGCCGACCCGGCGTCGGTCGAGTTCGACCCGACCCTGTACGGCATGGCCGCGTCCTACGACGACCAGGGCAACTACATCTACCCCGAGGGCTTCGACCCCGAGACCAACGACTGGCTCGAGGGCTACGAGACCCAGCGCGAGACGTGGGAGCGCCAGTACGCCGAGGCGCAGGTCCGCTTCGAGCAGCACCAGGCGCAGGTCATCAAGAGCCGCGAGGCCGACGAGGCCGCTGCTGCCGAGGGCGCTGCCGCCCCGGCCGCCGGTGGCAACGCCGGTGCGGGCAACATCTCGGGTGGCTCCTACTCCTCCGAGGGTTCGGACGAGACCTCCGGCGCCCTGGCGTCGGACGAGGCCCTCGCCGCGCTCCGCGAGAAGCTGGCCGGCGGCCAGAGCTGATCGCAGCAACGCGGCACGCTCCGCGCCCGGCGCGCGAGTGAGCTGAGCTGAACGGTGAGGCCCGTCCCCTTCGGGGGGCGGGCCTCATCGCGTTTCCCCCGCGTTCCGCGCCGCCCCGGACCGATTCCGCGGGAAAGCGGCCAACTGGGGAATGGCGCCGCCCCCTTGGGCGTTCTTGCAGAGAACGCGGCGAGGAGGAGTGGTGGCGGTGCTTGATCCACAGGGTTTGTACGAATGGGACGCCAAGGGCCTGGCGGTGGCCGATCTGGCGCTCGCCCAGGACTCGGCCGGGCTGGTCATGCTCTACCACCTCGAGGGGTACATCGACGCGGGAGAGGCCGGTGAGCAGATCGTCGAGCGGCTCCTGGACACCCTGCCCCACCAGGTCGTGGCCCGCTTCGACGCCGACCGGCTCGTGGACTACCGGGCCAGGCGCCCGCTGCTGACGTTCCAGCGCGACCACTGGACGGACTTCGAGGAGCCCAAGCTGGAGGTGCGCCTCGTGCAGGACGCCACCGGCGCGCCGTTCCTGCTGCTGTCCGGCCCCGAGCCGGACGTGGAGTGGGAGCGCTTCGCGGTCGCCGTGCGGCAGATCGTCGAGCGCCTGGGCGTGCGGCTCTCCGTCAACTTCCACGGCATCCCGATGGGCGTCCCGCACACCCGGCCCGTGGGCATCACCCCGCACGGCAACCGCACCGACCTGATGCCGGGGCACCGCAGCCCGTTCGACGAGGCGCAGGTGCCGGGCAGCGCGGAATCGCTGGTCGAGTTCCGGCTGGGCCAGGCCGGGCACGACGTGTTGGGCGTCGCGGCGCACGTACCGCACTACGTCGCCCGCTCCCCGTACCCGGACGCGGCGCTGACCGTCCTGGAGGCGATCACCGCGGCGACGGGGCTCGTGCTGCCGGCCGTGGCGCACGCCCTGCGCACCGAGGCCCACCGCACGCAGACGGAGATCGACCGGCAGATCCGGGAGGGCGACGAGGAACTGGTCGCCCTGGTCCAGGGGCTGGAGCACCAGTACGACGCGGCGGCCGGGGCCGAGAGCCGGGGCAACATGATCGCGGAGCCCGCCGAGATCCCTTCGGCGGAGGAGCTGGGGCGGGAGTTCGAGCGGTTCCTGGCCGAGCGCGAGGGCGAGGGCTGATCCCTCCGGGTCAGCCCTTAGGCTGCCGGGCATGCTGAAAGTGGGCCTGACGGGCGGAATCGGAGCCGGCAAGAGCGAAGTGTCGCGGCTGCTGGCGGGGTACGGGGCGGTCATCGTGGACGCCGACCGCATCGCGCGCGAGGTCGTGGAGCCCGGAACACCCGGGCTCGCGGCCGTCGTGGCGGCGTTCGGGGAGTCCGTGCTGACGGATGCGGGGGCGCTGGACCGGCCCAGGCTGGGCGCGATCGTCTTCTCCGACCCGGAGAAACTGCGGATACTGAACGCGATCGTGCACCCTCTGGTCGGGGCCCGGTCCGCCGAGCTGGAGGGCACGGCGGGCACCGACGCGATCGTGGTGCACGACGTACCGCTGCTCGCCGAGAACGGCCTGGCACCGCTGTACGACCTGGTCGTGGTGGTGGACGCGGCGCCGGAGACGCAGCTGGCCCGGCTGACGGGGCTGCGCGGGATGTCCGAGGAAGAGGCGCGGGCCAGGATGGCGGCGCAGGCCACGCGGGAGCAGCGGCTGGCGGTGGCGACGCTCGTGATCGACAACGACGGGCCGCTGGAGGAACTGGCGCCGCAGGTCCGCGAAGTGTGGAAGACGCTGACCGAGCGGGCCGCGGCGGCCGGCGCCCGAGGCGGGAGCGGGCCGGGCCGGGAAGGGGCGTGAAGGCGCCCGCAGAGGGAAGGAAAGACAACGTGTCCGACACCACGCCCCCGCCGCAGCCGCCGTCGTCCTCCGGGTCCTCCGGCTCGCCGGGCTCCCCCGGCGCCGGCAGTCCGGAGACGCACGTCATCGACTTCCGGGCCGCCGAGCGACTGCTGGCCGCCCGTGACCCGCGGGGCGCCGTCAGGCTGCTCGACTCGGTGATAGCCGCCCATCCCGAGAACACGGCGGCCCGGCTGCTGCGCGCCCGGGCTTTCTTCGCGGCCGCGCAACTGCGCCCGGCAGCGCTGGAGTTCGAGCTGGTGCTGGAGCGCGAACCGGACAACGCGTACGCGCACTTCGCGCTCGCCCGGACCCATGAGCGGTCCGGGCGCCGCGCGCAGGCCCGCAAGCACTTCCGGCTGGCCGCCGCGCTCGACCCGCAGCCCGAGTACCTGGCCGCGGCGCGCTTCGAAGAGTAGGCGGGGGCGCGCCGGGCTCAGCGGGAGCGCGGCGGCTCGTACGGGGGGACGTCGCGGCCGGGCTGGTAGTGCGGGCCCTGACGGATGTGGCGGACGACCACGACCAGGTCCACCGCCGCGAGCACCGCGACCACCGCGCAGGCGGCCGCCCACCCCGGGCGGCCGGCCAGCGAGAAGAGGGCCGCACCGCCCGCGGCCCACAGCAGGCCCCACATGCTGAGCCACAACCGCAGCCGCAGCGGACTGCGGGCGGTCACCGGTTCGTTGCCGCTACGCATGACCATCGCCTCGCCTCGGATCACCGTGGCCCTCAGCTCCATGGTCCCACCGCCGGCCCGGTGGCAGGGGGCCGGGTTACGGGTTCAGCTTGCGCACGGCCGTGGTGGTGGTCTGCTTGAAGGCGGCCACGGGCGCGTCGGCGAGCGTGCCCATCTGCCCCCACTTCACGACGGTCACGGTCGCGCCGTCCCGGCCGACGCCGAACAGGTGGACACCGGGTTCGGAATCCGGGACCGAGGTGTGCACCCCGTAGACGTGGGCGCCCTCCCCGACGGGGAGCTTGCCGTAGTCCTCCCAGGAGGCCGTGCCACCGGGCGTCGTACGCAGCCAGTCGGCGGCGCAGGCGGCGACCTCGCGCTCCACGGACGCGGCGAGGGCCGCCGCCGCCGGGGCGGAGGCGGCGCGGACGGAGAGCTGGGTGGCGCCGGTGTCGTAGTCGGTGGTGAACACGCGGTGCAGGCTGCCGGTGGCCGGGAGCGCCCGCTCCAGGCAGAACGGCGCGTCCTCGGGCAGGCCCTTGGTCACCTTCCCGGCGTACCAGGGCGAGGAGGGGTGCGCGGGCAGGTCGGCGCCGTCGAGGAAGCCGGGCTACGCGGTGGCGGCCCAGGCGGTGGCCGGGCCGGAGAACAGGAAGGCTGCCGCGGTGGCGGCCGCGAGGGCGGTGGTGAGGCGTCGGAGCATGGTCGGCTGGTCCCCGTTCCCGGTCGGTGGGTGGTCCCGGAGTTCCTACCCCGGCCTGCGCGCCGGGCGCGGACCGGGACGGAATCGGGACACGGACGTGACGGGGCGCTGCCGCCCGCCGGCCTGGCCGGCGAAGACGCGGGCCGGCGGCCTTGTCAGTGGGCCCGCCTAGACTCGGCGGCAGAGGCGAACCATCCGACCGGCGGGAGGGGAGGAGCACCGTGGGCACCGCGACACCGGCATCCCAGGCGTACGCGCAGACCCGGGAAGCGGCGCCGGCGGCGCCGCAGGCACTGCTGCGGCACGCCGCCGTGTTCCTTCCCGCGTCCGTCCCGCGCCAGGGCCGGGTGGCCTTCTGGTGCCCGGAGGGCGAGCCGCTCCCCGAGACCGGGAAGGCGGCCCCGCTCGCCGTGGTCCGGCCGCACGGCGAAGGGGTCCGTACCCGTACCGTCCCGTCCGTCAGCCTCTCGGTCAGCGCGGCGCTGCCGCTGCTGCTCCGGGCGGCCCGCAGCCGCGCCGCCCACCCCGCCACCCGGGCCTGGGGTACCGCGGCGGCGCAGGCGCTCGCCCTGGTCGCGCGAGGGCGGCTGCTCCCGGGCCTCACCCCCGACGGCATCGACGCCTGGCGGGCCGGACCGCTCGACGCCGCGGACGTGGCCCACCTGCGCGCGATCGCCGCCGCGCTGCCCCCCGAGGGATACGCCACCCCGCTCAGCGGCCGCCGCCCGCTCCAGCTGCCCGAACCGGAGGCCCTGGTCCGGGCCTTCCTCGACGCCGCCGCGGACAGCCTGCCCCGCACCCCCGCCGCGCCGGTGGCCGCCGGGCGGCCCTTCGCGGCCCGGGAGCCCCAGCGGGTGCCGGGGATACGGGAGTGGGCCGCCGAGGTCGCGGCCGGGGCGGATGCCGGGGTGGGCATCTCCCTACGGCTCGACCTGTCCTCCTTCCGCCTCTTCGACGAGGCCGAGCCCGAGGACACCCGCCGCGCCGGGGCCGCCGTGGTCCAGGTGCACAGCCTCGCCGACCCGACGCTGGTCACGGACGCGGAGCAGCTCTGGGCGGGCGCGGCCGCCGCCGGGTTCGGACCGCGCGCCCGCATCGACGCCGTCCTCGCGCTGCGCCGGGCCGCGCGGGTGTGGCCGCCCCTGCTGCGCCTGCTGGACCAGCCGGTCCCCGACGTGCTGGCCCTCTCCGATCCGGAGCTGGACGACCTGCTGGGGGTGGCCGCGACCCGGCTGGCGGAGGCCGGGGTCGTGGTCCACTGGCCGCGCGAGCTGGCCCGTACGCTGTCGGCGACCGCCGTCGTACGGTCGGCGGCGCCCGGCTCCGCGACCGAGGGCACCGCCTTCTTCGACGCGCAGAACCTCTTCGCCTTCTCCTGGGAGCTGGCGCTGGGCGGCGACCGGCTCACCCCGGGCGAGATGGACGCGCTGGCGCAGGCGCACCGGCCCGTGGTGCGGTTGCGCGACCAGTGGGTGCGGGTCGATCCGGAACTGGTGCGCAAGGCCCGCAAACGCCAGCTGGGGCTGCTGGACCCGGTGGACGCGCTGGCCACCGTACTGACCGGGACGGCCGAGGTCGGCGGAGAGCAGGTGGAGGCGGTCCCGGTCGGGGCGCTGGCCGCACTGCGCGAGCGGCTGACCGGCGAGCCGGTACCCCTGCCGCCCCCCGCCGGGCTGAAGGCGACCTTGCGCGACTACCAGGCCCGCGGTCTGGCGTGGCTGGACCTGATGACCTCGCTCGGCCTCGGCGCCTGTCTCGCCGACGACATGGGCCTGGGCAAGACCGTCACGCTGATCGCGCTGCACCTGCACCGGGACCGGCCCGAGCCGACGCTGGTGGTCTGCCCGGCGTCGCTGCTGGGCAACTGGCAGCGGGAGATCGAGAAGTTCGCGCCGGGAACCCCGGTGCGCCGCTACCACGGCGGCAGCCGCAGCCTGGAGGGCCTGGCCGGCGGGTTCGTCCTCACCACGTACGGGACGATGCGCGCCAGCGCCGCCAAGCTGGCGGAGCAGAGCTGGGGCATGGTCGTCGCGGACGAGGCGCAGCACGTCAAGAACCCGCACTCGGCGACGGCGAGGGCGCTGCGCACCCTCCCGGCCCCCGCGCGGGTGGCCCTGACCGGCACCCCGGTGGAGAACAACCTGTCCGAGCTGTGGGCGCTGCTCGACTGGACCACGCCGGGCCTGCTGGGCCCGCTGACCACGTTCCGGGCCCGGCACGCCCGTCCCGTGGAGCACCAGACGGAGGAGGACGGCGGCAACGAGGAGGCCGTCGCCCGGCTGGCGGCCCTGGTCCGCCCGTTCCTGCTGCGCCGCAAGAAGTCCGACCCGGGGATCGCCCCCGAGCTGCCGCCGAAGACGGAGACCGACCACCCGGTCTCCCTCACGCGCGAGCAGGCCTCGCTGTACCAGGCCGCGGTGGACGAGACGATGGCCGTGATCGAATCGAGCGAGGGCATCGAACGACGCGGCATGATCATGAAACTGCTGACCTCGCTCAAGCAGATCTGCAACCACCCCGCGCAGTTCCTGAACGAGCACAGCTTGAACGGGCACAGCTCACGTCAGCACGGCTCGGACCAGGACGGCTCGGCCGGGCGTGCTCCGGGGGAGGAGCGGCCCCGCATCGCGCACCGCTCCGGCAAGCTGGCCCTGCTCGACGAGCTGCTCGACACGATCCTCGCCGAGGGCGGCTCGGCGCTGGTGTTCACCCAGTACGTGACGATGGCCCGCATCATCGAGCGGCACCTCGCCGCCCGGGGGGTCCCCCACCAGCTCCTGCACGGAGGCACTCCCGTCGCGACCCGGGAGCAGTTGGTCGACCGCTTCCAGGCGGGCGAAGTGCCGGTCTTCCTGCTGTCCTTGAAGGCGGCGGGCACCGGCCTGAACCTGACCCGGGCCGGGCATGTCATCCACTTCGACCGCTGGTGGAACCCGGCCGTCGAAGAGCAGGCCACCGACCGCGCCTACCGGATCGGGCAGACCCAGCCCGTGCAGGTGCACCGGATCATCGCGGAGGGCACCGTCGAGGACCGGATCGCCGAGATGCTGGAGGCGAAGCGGGCCCTGGCCGACGCCGTCCTCGGCTCGGGGGAGTCGGCGCTGACGGAGCTGACCGACCGCGAGCTGGCCGATCTGGTCTCGCTGCGGAGGCCCGCGTGATCACCGCCCGGGACGACCGCCGCCGTACCTTCGAGACCGTGCCGCCCGGCGTCGAAGCCGAGACCTGGTGGGGGCGGGCCTGGGTGGCCGCCCTGGAGGAGCGCTCGCACGACCCCGCCCGGCTGGCGCGCGGGCGGGCGTACGCGGCGGAGGGCCACGTCGACGCGGTGACGATCACCCCGGGCCGGATCGTGGCCTACGTGCGGGGCAGCCGGGCCCGGCCGTACCGCACCGAGCTGGCGCTGCCGGCCTTCGCGGACACCGAGTGGGGTGAGGTGCTGGAGGCCGTGGCGGCGGATCCGGCGGCTCTGGCCGGGCTGCTGGAGGGGGAGGTCCCGCGGTCCCTCGCGGATACGGTCCTGCCGGGCGCTGGGGAGCTGCTCCCGCGGTGCTCCTGCCCGGACGTCGGCCGCCCGCCCTGCAAGCACGCCGCGGCGCTCTGCTACCGGGCGGCCCGGCTGCTGGACGAGGACCCGTTCGTACTGCTGCTCCTGCGCGGGCGGGGCGAGCGGGAGCTGCTGGCGGAGCTGGCCAAGCGCAACGCCGCCCACGCCGCGCGCGAGCGGCCCGATGCCGAGCCCGCCTTTCCCGGGGTCCCGGCCCGCGCGGCGCTGGCCCGCACCGGCCTGCCTCCGCTGCCGGCTCCCTGGGAGCCGCCCGGCGCCGTGGGCCTGGCGCCCGCGTATCCGTCCGATCCCGCCGCGCCGGATCCGCTGGCGCTGGACCAGCTCGCGTCGGACGCAGCGGCCCGGGCGCTGGCGCTGCTCCGGACCGGCGAGGACCCCCTTGCCGGGCTCTCGCTGTGGCAGGACGCCGTCCGGCTGGCTTCCGCGCACCCGACGGCGGGGCTCACCGGCCCGGCCCGGGCCCTCTACCGCGACCTGGCCGGGGCCACCGGCCGCACCACCACCGACCTGGCGCGGGGCGCGGCGGCCTGGCGGCAGGGGGGCCTGGCCGCCCTGACCGTCCTCGAAGAGCCCTGGGACCCGCCGGCCGGCCCCTTCGACCGGGCCCGGCCGGTTCTCGTCGCCGCGGGCTTCGGCTCCTTCCGGCCCGACCGCAACCGCCTCAGCGACCGCTCGCGTCAGCTGCGGCTGGGCCGCCAGGGCCTCTGGTACGCGTACGAGTCCAGGCTGGACGAGGGGGACTGGTGGCCCACCGGCAGGCCCTCCCCGGACCCGCTCGTCGCGCTGCGGAAATGAGCTTCACGTCCGGGTCCCGGGTCATGAACGGCTGCGGTCATTCAGTACGGGTTACCCAGTACACGATGGAGTGAAATACGTACTGGCTCTATAACCCGTATGGGTCTACGGCGTTGTCTCCGGTGCGGGCGGTTGCCCGTGAACTTCTCCGGAAGGCAGGAAAACTGATGCGTCACAGTCGTCGGAACGGCTTGATCGCGGCGGTGGTCGCGGGAGGTGGAGTGGCGGTCGCGGGGATGGGCGGCTTCGCTTACGCCGATGCGGACGCGGGCGGCGCCGCGCAGCAGTCGCCGGGGCTGCTCTCCGGGAATCTGGTGCAGCTGCCCGTGCACACGCCGGTGAACGTGTGCGGCAACACCGTCAGCGTGGTCGGGCTGCTCAACCCCGCGGCCGGGAACCGCTGCGTCAACGACGGGCCCGGGGGCGGCGGGAGCCATCCGGGGCCGGCGCCGGCCCACCCCGGACCGGCCTCGCATCCGTCGGAACCCGGGGCCGGCAACGCCGCGGGAGCCGTGGCCCACGGGAGCGGAAAGGATTCACCGGGGGTGCTGTCCGGCAACGGCATCCAGCTTCCCGTCGACCTGCCGCTGAACATCAGCGGCAACTCCGTGAACGTGGTCGGGGTCGGCAACGGAGCCGTCGGCAACACCTCCGTCAACGGGGGTCCGGGCCCGGCCAAGCCCGTCCAGCCGCCCACGGCCCAGCCGCCCGTCACCCCCCGGCCGATCACCGCGCCGGAGCAGCAGGAACCCACCGGCGCGCTGGCCCACACCGGCGCCGACGCCGTCGGCTACCTGCTGCCCGGCGGCGGGGCGCTCCTGCTCGGCGGCGTACTGCTCTACCGCCGCTTCCGGCTGGGCTAGGGACCCGCGGCTCCAGCCGCTCGCCCGGCCAGGGCACGGCGCTCAGCCGGCCCGGTCCGAGCGGAGTGGCCCGGCCGTGGGTTCCGGGCGGGCGCGCCAGCCGTCCAGGATCGCGTCGATCTGCGGCGCGAGCCGGGCCCGCGCCGCGAAGCGGTGGACGCCCGCCATCAGCAGTGCGTCGTACTCGGTGTCGGTGTGGCGCACCGCCGCCCGTACCGCCACCGAGACCGCCTGCTCGTCGAGGGCCCGGCCGGCCGCCGTGCGGCCCACCCGGCCACTGCCCCGCAGCGAGGCGTGCGCGGCTATCGCCCGGGCGCGGTCGGCGGGGCAGCCGGGGAACAGGCGCAGGATCTCGGCGGCGAAAGCCGCCGTGAACCGGGTGTCCTCGGCCGCGCGGCGCAGGCGGTCCCGTTCCCGGCGGCGGGCCCGCGCATCGGCGTCGGCGAGACAGGCCCGCTCCGCGCGCGCCAGTGCCTCCTCCTCCACGAGCAGCCCCTGCCGTTCGTAACGGTGGCGCCGCTTGTGGCGGCGGACTACGACGGCGGACAGCGAACTGGCCGCCCGGGCCCGCCGGGTGAGCGCCGCGTCACCACGCGGCAGGTACACCAGGTGACCGAGGTCGGCGCAGTCGAGGCAGCGGGGCACGCCCGCCTCGCGGACGAGGTGCCGCAGCGGTCCCCGCCGGCAGTCGGCGCAGTGGATGTGCTTCAGCGACTCGAAGACGACGAGACTCATGAGGGAGTGATACCGCCGTCCGATCCCTATATCACCTTGCGAATGTGCGTTGTTGGCTTTTCATCAATCCGCTTCGGACGTCATCATGTCCGCTTAGCGTCACTCGGATGGGTGATTTTTCGGCCCATGGAGGAGGACACATGGGTGGATGGCAGGCGACGGTACGGCGACCGAGAGCGACCGAGGCCTCGGACCTCGTGGGCCGGGAAATCGTCATAGCGCCCGGCGAGTGCACGGGGTGGCATTACCACGACGTGCCGCTGATGGCGGTGGTCAAGTCGGGGACGCTGACCCGGATCCTGCACGACGACACGGTCGAGGTGCACCCGACCGGAACCACCTTCGTGGAGCCCCCGGGGATCGACCACATCCACCTGGGCCGCAACCTCGGCACCGAACCGGTCGTGCTCCAGGTGACCTGCTCCCTCGCCGAGGACGCGCCCTGGTCGGTACCGACCCGCACCCCGCCCGCGGCCACGCCCTGCGGCTGCCCGGACCACGCCGCCTGACGGGACCCGCCGCGTCCCCCCGCCCCAGCGTCAGACCAGCCGGCGTATCTCCCCGCGCACCCGGTAGAAGCCCCCCGACGCGGCATGCAGTCCGTCCACCACGTACCGGGCCCCGGCTTCCCGTATCCCGCGCGGGAACTGCACGTTCCACGAGGGATCGAAGCCACCGGAGACCACCTGGACGCGCACCCGGCCCCCCTGCCGTACGCACTCCACCACCACGCCGCCCGCCGGAGCCGCGGCCACCGAGACCGTCGCCACCGCCGCGGGCGACGCGGGCGGGGTGAACACGGGCAGCGCCGCCGCGGACTTCACGTCCACCGCCGCCGGGACCGAGCCCTGCTGGGCCGCGCTGATCGCGGCCTCGCTCGCGTCCACGCACACCAGCGACCCGTCGGTGGTCACCAGGTACAGCCGCCCGTCCAGGTACTGCATGGACAGCGCGGCCCCGCTGCCCGTGCCCAGCTTCCACAGCCGCCGCCCCGACGCGTCGAAGCAGTAGACGGAGGAGGCGAGGTCGCCGGCGAACACATGCCGGCCGTCCGGGGACGTCGCGCACGAGTACACCGCCGCGTCACACCGGTAGGACGCCTCCACCGCGCCCGTCGCCTTCGACAGCCGCTGCACGGTGTTGCGGCCGGTGCCCGCGTACACCGCGGTGTCCTCCTGCCAGCCGAACAGTACCGATCCGTCGGTCGGGGCGTGCCACAACTCCCGCCCTCCCTCCTGGGCGTAGGCCGTGACGCCGCCGCTGTGGCCGTGGTAGACCGCCCGCTCGTCGGCCCGCACCATCCAGGCGTTGGACCCGGCCGAGCGGCGCGACCACTGGAACTCGTCCTCGTGGTCGATGACGGTCAGCCCGCCGCTGCGGTCGGAGACGTTCAGCACGCCCTCGTGGATGTCCAGCCAGAAGATGTCCACATCCGCGGCTATGTCGTACGCCCCGAACGGCACCTTCGACGACAGGTCGTACACCGTGCCGTCATCGCAGCCCGCGTATATCCAGAACTCGTCCGCCACCAGGCACTTCACCCCGTCCGGCAGCGAGTACCGGGCCAGTACGTCGCCGCCGTGACTGAGCGTGTAGACGTCCCCCGCCTGATTGCCCACCCAGCAGCGGTCCTCGTCCACGTGGATCCCGAAGGCGGAGGAGCCCGTACGGAAGCGCCACAGCACCGGAGCCACCGCACGCGCCGTCGACGGCGCCGAGGTCACCTGCCGGCGGGTCACCGACCGCGCCGCGCGGGCGCCGCGCACGGCCGGGGCGTAGCCCTTGCGGACCTTCTCGCCGATCTTCTTCGCGGCTGCCGCCCGGGCCTTCTCCGCCGTCGGGAAGGAGGAGTTCTGCAGCTGGCCGTCCGCGCCGATGCGCCCGTACCGCACCGAGACGGCCGTGCCTTCCACGGTCACCTCGTAGAACTTGTGCGCCCCTGCGCCGTCCTGCGACAGCTCCAGGTACGTCGTCTCCCGCGTCATGACAGACCCCTCCCCAAGGCCGGGCCGACGGCTTCGGTTCGCGTCGGTGATCCCTCGTGAAAAACGCTACGGCCCACCACTGACAATGGGCTGGTGCAGCTGGAACCGATCACCTGGCAGCGGCTGGCCGAGCGGCTCGCCGGTCATCTCGACGAACGCAAACCCCCTTCGAAAGAGGCGGGTTGGCAGCGGGTGGGCATCGACGGCGCGCCCGCCGCCGACACCGGGGCGGTGGCGGAGCGCCTCGCCGACGCGCTGCGCTCGCGCGGCCGGGCGGTCCTCGTGGTGGCCGCCGACGGTTTCCTGCGCCCGGCCTCCCTCCGCTTCGAGTACGGCCGCGAGGACGTGGACGCCTACCTCGGCGGCTGGTACGACACGGCCGCCCTGTGGCGCGAGGTGTTCGGCCCGACCGACCCGGGCGGCACCGGGCGGGTGCTGCCCGACCTGTGGGACCCCGTGACCGACCGGGCCACCCGCAGCCCGTACACCGAACTGCCGCCGGGCGCGGTGCTGATCGTGCACGGCCCGCTGCTGCTGGGCCACTGGTTCCCCTTCGACCTCAGCGTGCACATCCGGCTCTCGCCGGGGGCCCTGGCCCGCCGCACCGAGGAGTCCGCGCGCTGGACCCTGCCCGCCTTCGCGCGCTACGAGTCCGAGACCGGTCCGGAGTCGGCCGCCGACGCGCTGGTGCGGGCCGACGACCCCCGCCACCCGGCGTGGACCGGGATCCGCGGCGCGGCCGGCTGACGGCCGGCCCGCGTCGTCAGCCGGCCCGCGTCGTCACGGACGTCCCCGGTCCGCAACAGCCCGATCCCCGCACGGTGACGAACGGGATCAGGCCATCGTGCCGGCCGATACCCGCGGGCTACGTTGCCGATGACGCTTCAACGGTGACCGGTCCACGGCGCCTTGGCGGAGGGAGACGGTAATGAGCAGAGGCCCGAAACCAGCGGCACTGACCGCACTGGCCCTGTGCGCGACCCTGGCCCTGACGGGCTGCAATGGTGACACGGACGCGGGAGCCGCCGGCTCGGCGCCCGGCAGCACCCCGAGCGCGACCCCCGCCCCGCCCTCGGCCCCGGCCGGGGGCGCGCTGCCCTCGCCCGCGAAGCCGACCGCGAAGGCGACCCCTGCCGCGTCCGCCACCGCCCCCGGCAAGCCCGGGCCGTCGGCCCCCGCCCCCGGCTGCGCCTCGAAGGCGCCGGTCTCGCCGGACGAGATCGCCGTCTACCGCTACACCCCCGAAGGCGGTTCCCACAGCCTGATCGTCAAGCACGGCCACTGGGGCTGCCCCGGCCCGGGCGGCGCCGCCCGCTTCGAGGCGGTCGGCGCGGAGACCTTCATCCCGATCGCCGAGGACGCCAAGATCACGGCCGTGACCCCGATCGTCGCGAGCCCGGTGAGCAAGCCGATCACCCTGCACGAGCTCAGCGAGTGGCTCATCGCCCACCCGGACAAGGGCCTGGTGTTCCACTACAGCGTGGGCAAGTCGGGCGCCATCGAGACCCTCGGGCAGGAGGAGCACACGGTGTGAGCGCTACGGCCGGCCGCCCAGCCGGGAGACCGCCCGGGCGGCGGCGCGGCAGCCCGCGCGGGCGGCTTCCGCCGGCCCGGCGCCCGTGAGCCGGGCCGCGAGGAAACCACCGGTGAAGGCGTCCCCGGCACCCGTGGAGTCCACCGCCTCGGCGGCCTCCGCCGCGACCTCGGCGGTGATCCGGCCCGCCTCGGCGACCAGCGCACCCGCCGCCCCCCGGGTGACCACCACCAGCGGTATCCGCCGGCTCAGCCGGGCCGCCGCGCGCGCCACCCCGGCCGGCTCCGGCAGCCCGGCCAGCAGCCTGGCCTCCTCCTCGTTGGGCAGCAGTACGCCCGCCCCCGCCACGGCGGCCAGGAAGCGCTCCGGGCCCAGCGCGGCCAGGAACCCCGCCGAGGCCGGGTCCACGCTCACCGGCACCCCCCGGGTACGGGCCGCCCGCAGCGCGACCAGGGCCAGGTCCCGGCTGGAGTCGGCGAAGAACAGGTAACCGGACAGGTGCAGGTGCGCGGCGCCGTCCAGCAGGGCGGGCGCCCAGTCGGCGGGGGACAGCCGCAGCGAAGCCCCGCTGTCGGTCAGGAAAGTGCGCTCGGCGTCCTTGCCGACGAGCGCCACCACCGTCCCCGTGGGCTCCTCCCGGTCGATCACCAGCTTCGGCCGCACCCCCGCGTCGACCAGGGCCCGCTCGTGCCAGCGCGCCGATTCCGCGCCGACCCGCGCGAGGAGGCGTACCTCGACGGCGCCCGAGCGGGCCGCCCAGCAGGCCGCGTTCGCCCCGGCGCCGCCGGGCAGGGTCCGGATCCGGGCGGCCGTGTCGGTGGCCGGGGCCAGCGGTTCCGGATGCACCGCGACCACGTCCGTCACCACGTCCCCCACGACCAGCAACGCCCCGGCCGGGCCCCGTCCCCACCGCGGCGCGGTCATGCCCGCGCCGCCCAGGCGCGCGCGATCCGGGCGCCGAGCCGCACGTTGCCCCGTACCGCCGCCAGGTTCGCCTCCAGCGCGGCCCCGCCCGTCGCCCGTACCAGGAAGCCCAGCAGGAACGGGGTCACTGCCTGCCCCGTGAGTCCCCGCTCCCGGCACTCCGCGAGGGCCTCGGCCAGCACCCGGTCGTGAAGTCCCGGATCCAACTGGTCCGTCCGCGCCACCGGGTTGGCCACCAGCAGCGCGGACTCCGGCCCGCCGAGGGCGTCCTGGGCGGCCATCACCTCGGCCACCTCCTGCGGGCGGTGCACCGTCCAGTCCACCGGCTCGCCGGAACTGGCCAGATAGAAGCCGGGGAAACGGTCCGTCCCGTATCCGACCACCACCACCCCCAGGGTCTCCAGCCGCTCCAGGGTGGCCGGGACGTCCAGGATCGACTTCACTCCCGCGCACACCACGGTCAGCCGGGTGCGCGCCAGCAGCGACAGGTCCGCCGACTCGTCCTGGCTCCGGGTCCAGTCCCGGTGTACGCCGCCCAGCCCGCCCGTGGCGAAGACCCGCAGCCCTGCCCGCGCGGCCAGGAAGGCCGTCGCGGACACCGTCGTCGCCCCGGTCGCGCCCGTCGCGAGGGCGGGCGCCAGGTCCCGGTGGCCGAGCTTGCGCACGCCGTCACCGCTCGCGATCCGCTCCAGCGCGGCCTTGTCGAGGCCCGCGTACGCCACTCCGTCCAGGACCGCGACGGTGGCCGGGACCGCGCCCTCCGCGCGGACCAGCGATTCCAGCTCCAGGCCCACCGCCAGGTTGCGGGGGCGGGGCAGGCCGTGGGCGATGATCGTCGACTCCAGCGCGACGACCGGCCGCCCCCCGGCGAGCGCCTCGCGCACCTCATCGGACAGGACCGGTACCCCGGACGGGCATGCAGCTGCTCTGTGCTGTGACATGTCCCCATCCATGGCACGGGAGCGCCGCCGCCAAACGCGGGGCACCGCGCCCGTACTCGCACCCTGGACAGGTTGACGCGTTCCCCGCGCCCGCGCTGGACGCTCTGGCCACCCCGCGGGCCGCGGCACCGGCCTTACGCTTGCGCCCCATGAGCACCAGTGATCACAGCGCCCGCCCCGCCTCCTTCGCCGTCTGCCTGCCCGACGTCCCGGATGCCGAACTGGAGGCGGAGGAGCTGGATCCGGCCCAGATCGTCTCCGGCGAACCGGTCGTGACCGGAAAGGTGCTGTGGGAGGCCGAGGACGGCTCGCAGGTCCGCGGGATCTGGCAGATCACCCCCGGTGTGGTCACCGACACCGAGGCCGACGAGCTGTTCGTGGTCGTCAGCGGCCGCGCCACCATCGAGATCGAGGGCGGGGCGACGCTGGAGGTGGGACCAGGCTCCGCCTGCGTGCTCCGCGAGGGCGACAAGACGACCTGGACCGTCCACGAGACGCTGCGCAAGGCCTACCACATCAACTGCTGAGCAGCGCCGTTACGCCTCCGCCCGCGCTCCCGCCGGCCCCGGCCCGGGGTGACGGCGGGCGGTGAACAGGGCGAGCGCCGCCATCGGCAGCAGCAGCGCGGCGCCGACCGCGTTGAGCCAGCCGTAGCCCGCCTGGGACATGACCAGACCGGCCGCGGCGCCGCCCACGCCCGCGGCGGTGTTCATCGTCAGGTCGCTCAGGCCCTGTACGGCGGCCCGGGCGCCCTGCGGTACCGAGTCGGTCAGCAGCGCCGAGCCGGACACCATCCCGGCGGACCAGCCCAGCCCGAGCAGGAACAGACCGAGCGCGCTCTGGCCGTGACGGTCGCCCGCCGTACCCGCGAGCAGCGCGGCGAGCGACAGCAGCCCGGCCCCGAGCCCGATGACGGACAGCCGGCCGAGCCGGTCCGCGAGCCACCCCATGAGCGGGGAGAAGGCGAACATGCCGGCGATGTGGCCGCTGATGACCAGGCCGACCAGTTTCAGGCCGGCGCCGTGGTGGCCGAGGTCCATCGGGGTCATCACCATGATCGACACCATGGTGGTGTGGGACACCGCGACGGTGAGCAGCGCGAGCCGGGCCCGCGGTGCGGCCTTGACGGCGGCGAACCCGGCGCGCAGCGAGCGGCCGGCCGCGGGCAGCGCCGCGGGCGCCGACAGCGCACGCGCCGTCAGCAGCGGGTCGGGACGCAGGAAGACGGCGAGCAGGGTGCCGGTGAGGACGAAGACGACGGCGGCCCACAAGAAGGGGCCCGCCGTCCGGGGTATGGCGGTGCCGGCGAAGGCCGCGCTGGCCGGGGCGGAGAGGTTCGGCCCGGCGACCGCTCCGATCGTGGAGGCCCAGACGACCACGGAGATCGCCCGCGCGCGGCGGTCGGGGGGCGCGAGGTCCGCGGCGGCGAAGCGGGCCTGGAGGTTCGCCGAGGAGGCGGCGCCGAAGCAGGCCATGCCCAGCATCAGCAGCGGGAAGCTCTTGACCGATGCGGCCAGCACCACGAGGAGCGCGCCGCAGGCACCGATCCCGTAGGCCAGGACCAGCCCCGGCCGCCGTCCCCGCGCCGTCATGAAGGCGGCGAGCGGCAGCGAGACCAGGGCGGTGCCGATCACGGAGGCGGTGGAGGCGAAGCCGGACAGCGACTCCGTGCCGCTGACCTCGGTGGCCAGGACCGGGGCCAGGGCGATGCTGATGGGCACGCCCAGACCGCCCAGCATCTGACTGGCGATCAGCACCCCGGTGATCCGCCGCCGCAGCCTGGGCAGCTCCGCGGCCGTGACCGGCGCGCCGGTGCGCTCCGTGCCGACGGACGCGGTCACGCCCGGCACCCCCTTCCGGGCAGCGGGGCGGGTGCGCAGGGGGTGAGGGCACCGGATGCGGCGGCAGAAGTAGTCACCGCCGCAGTTTCCCACCCCTTACCGGCTGACGGAACCGGCAAGCACCCCCAAGTGGCGGAGGGGGGCGGGGCGCCTCCGGGAGCAACCCCTCAGAACAGCGGCTCGGGCAGCACGCCCTCCAGCGCGAGCAGGATCCGCTTGGCCTCCACCCCGCCCCCGAACCCCCCGATACCGCCGTCGTTCTCCACCACCCGGTGGCAGGCGACCACCACCGGCAGCGGATTGGCACCCATGGCGTTGCCCACGGCCTGGGCCGCGCCCGGCTGCCCGACCCGGGCGGCCAGTTCCCCGTACCCGACGACCTGGCCGTAGGGCACCGAGCGGTCGAGCTCCAGCAGCACCTGGCGGTTGAACCCGGAGCTGAGCCGCCAGTCCAGCGGGAGCTCGAAGCGCCGCAGCGAACCGGCGAAGTACGCCCTCACCTGGCGAACCGGCTCGGCGAGCAGCACCTCCCGCCCCGGATCCGGGCGCCAGGCGTCCGCACCGAGCCGGGAGACCAGCGAGCCGATCATCCGGTCGATCCGGTCCGGCCCGGCATGGAACCCGACCCGGACCAGGCCCTGCGGCGTCGCGGCAAGGAGCAGGGGGCCGACGCTGCCGGGGACGACGGTCCATTCGAGGTGCGGCCCGCGGGGCCGCTCGGAGCTGTCCACCCGTCCACCGTACGGCGCCCCACCGACAGCCCGGGGCCGCTCGGGACAAGGGCGCCGGGATCAGAACCAGCCCACCGCGTCCCGCACCACGTCGGGCGCGTTGGTGATGATCCCGTCCACCCCCATGCCGTGGACCTTGCGGGCCGTCGCCGCGTCGTCCACGATCCAGGTGTCCACCTCCATCGTCCTGCCGTGGGCGCCCCGGAGGCGGTGCACCGCCTCGACCCAGTCGGCCGAGATCGTCGTGTGCCACGGGTTGATCCGGTCGGTGAAGGCGGCGTAACGCGGCAGGTCGGCGACCTTCGGAGTGCCCAGGAAGGCCGTCACGATGTCCGGCCGCAGGCCGTGCACGGTCCGGATGGAGTCCGCGCCGAAGCTCTGCACCACCAGCCGGCGGCCGACGTGCGCCTCGTCGAGCCAGCCGAGCCGCTCCAGCAGGTCGAGCGTCTGCCGCTCGATCCCCGGGTAGAGCTCCGGCTTCTTGATCTCCAGCAGCAGCCGCTGCCGGTTGCGCTGGACCCGGTTCATGTAGTCCCGCAGGGTCGGCACCCGGACGCCCGCGTACTCCTCGCTGAACCAGCTGCCCGCGTCCAGCCGGGCGATCTCCGCCGCCGTGAAGTCCTTGACGAGCCACGGCTTGCGATCGGGGAAGACCTGCTCGACATTGGTGGTGCGGGCCAGGCTGTCGTCGTGGATCACCACGAGCTCGCCGTCCTTCGTGCGCTGGACGTCGTTCTCGACCCACGTGATGCCCAGCCGCATGGCGAGGTCGATCGACGCCAGGGTGTTCTCCGGGGCGTACGCCGAAGCCCCCCGGTGGGCGTACACCACGGGGGCGGACGGGCCGAGCGGGCCGTTGCCCGCGGCGGGGCGGCCCGCGGGGCCGGCAGCGGCGGACGAGACCGTCGTGCCGAGCACGGTGAGGGTCAGGCCCAGGAAGGCGGCTGCGGCTGCGGCGGCGGGTCGGACGACGTACATGCGTTCTCCTCGGGTCGTGAGCCCCTGCCCCTGCCTCAAACAGGCGCGAAGCGGCAGACGTTGCGGCGGTGCACTTCACGGCGGTGCGGTTGACGGCGATGCACTTCACGGAGATCTGCCCCATGGAGATCCGCTGTATGGCGATCATGGGCGTGAAGATCACCGGGCCGCCACCGAACTACGACAAACGGACCAGGCCGCCGCGGACCGGACGGGTACCGCGAACGGCCGGGGCACCCCGGGCCGGCCGCACGCACCGGCGCGAGTGCGTGAGTGTCAGTGGAGGGTCGTACGGTGGAGTCATGCGGCCCGTATCGAAGATCGAACGCACGGTGGCGCCTTTCGAGGTCGTCAGCCCCTACCAGCCCAGCGGCGACCAGCCGGCGGCCATCGCCGAGCTGGAGAAGCGCATCCGTGCGGGTGAGAAGGACGTCGTACTCCTGGGTGCGACCGGCACCGGCAAGTCGGCGACCACCGCCTGGATGATCGAGCGGCTCCAGCGCCCCACCCTGGTGATGGCCCCGAACAAGACCCTCGCCGCCCAGCTGGCGAACGAGTTCCGCGAGCTGCTGCCGAACAACGCCGTCGAGTACTTCGTCTCGTACTACGACTACTACCAGCCCGAGGCGTACGTACCGCAGTCGGACACCTACATCGAGAAGGACTCCTCGATCAACGAGGAGGTGGAGCGGCTGCGCCACTCCGCGACCAACTCGCTGCTGACCCGGCGCGACGTCATCGTCGTCGCGTCCGTGTCCTGCATCTACGGCCTCGGCACCCCGCAGGAGTACGTCGACCGGATGGTCGCCCTCAAGGTCGGCGAGGAGATCGACCGGGACCAGCTGCTGCGCCGCTTCGTGGACATCCAGTACACGCGCAACGACCTGGCCTTCACCCGCGGCACCTTCCGGGTGCGCGGCGACACCATCGAGATCTTCCCGGTCTACGAGGAACTGGCCGTCCGCATCGAAATGTTCGGCGACGAGATCGAGGCGCTCTCCACGCTGCACCCGTTGACCGGGGAGGTCATCAGCGAGGACCGCGAGCTGTACGTCTTCCCCGCCAGCCACTACGTCGCCGGCCCCGAGCGCATGGAGAAGGCGATCGTGGGCATCGAGGCGGAGCTGACCGGCCGCCTCGCCGAGCTGGAGAAGCAGGGCAAGCTGCTGGAGGCGCAGCGGCTGCGCATGCGCACCACCTACGACCTGGAGATGATGCGTCAGATCGGGTCCTGCTCGGGGATCGAGAACTACTCGCTCCACATGGACGACCGCGCGCCCGGTTCCGCCCCCAACACCCTCATCGACTACTTCCCCGAGGACTTCCTCCTCGTCATCGACGAGTCCCACGTCACCGTGCCGCAGATCGGCGCGATGTACGAGGGGGACGCCTCGCGCAAGCGGACCCTGGTCGACCACGGCTTCCGGCTGCCGTCGGCGCTGGACAACCGGCCGCTCAAGTGGGAGGAGTTCCAGGAGCGGATCGGCCAGACGGTGTACCTGTCGGCCACGCCCGGCAAGTACGAGCTCTCCCGCGGCGACGGTTTCGTCGAACAGATCATCCGCCCCACCGGCCTCATCGACCCCGAAGTGGTGGTCAAGCCGACCGAGGGCCAGATCGACGACCTGGTGCACGAGATCCGCCAGCGCACGGAGAAGGACGAACGCGTCCTGGTCACCACCCTCACCAAGAAGATGGCCGAGGACCTGACCGACTACTTCCTGGAGCTCGGCATCCAGGTCCGCTACCTGCACAGTGACGTCGACACGCTGCGCCGCATCGAGCTGCTGCGCGAGCTGCGCGCCGGCGAGTACGACGTGCTGGTCGGCATCAACCTGCTGCGCGAGGGCCTCGACCTGCCCGAGGTGTCCCTGGTGGCGATCCTCGACGCCGACAAGGAGGGCTTCCTGCGCTCCGGGACGTCCCTGATCCAGACCATCGGCCGCGCGGCGCGCAACGTCTCCGGCCAGGTGCACATGTACGCGGACAAGATGACCCCCGCGATGGAGAAGGCCATCGACGAGACGAACCGGCGCCGCGAGAAGCAGATCGCCTACAACACGGCCAACGGCATCGACCCCCAGCCGCTGCGCAAGAAGATCAACGACATCGTGGCCACCATCGCCCGCGAGGAGCTCGACACCGAGCAACTGCTCGGGACCGGCTACCGCCAGGCGCGGGACGGCAAGGGCGCGAAGACGCCGGTCCCGGCCCTGGGAGCGGCCGCGGCCGGCGGCAAGGGGACCAAGGCGGCCAAGGGCGCCAAGGGGGCCAAGGGGGCGGAGGTGCTGACCGACCGTCCGGCCGCGGAACTGGCCGGGATCATCGAGGAGATGACGCAGCGGATGCGGGCCGCGGCGGCCGAGCTCCAGTTCGAGGTCGCGGCCCGGATCCGGGACGAGGTCGGCGAGCTCAAGAAGGAGCTTCGCCAGATGAGGGAAGCGGGCCTCGCCTGACCCGGGGCAGGTCAGTAGGGTGGGCCACGGGCGGCCGCGGGTACGTGCCGCGGGCCCACATCGGGGCGGGTAGAGGAGAGGGGACAGCGCGTGACGGTCAACATGACCAAGGGTCAGGCCATCAGTCTGCAGAAGCGGGACGGGGGCACCCTGACCGCGGTCCGGATGGGCCTCGGCTGGCAGGCGGCGAAGCGCCGCGGGCTGTTCGGCTCGCGGACCCGCGAGATCGACCTGGACGCGTCGGCGGTGCTCTTCGCCGACAAGCAGCCGGTGGACGTGGTGTTCTTCCGGCACCTGCAGAGCGACGACGGCTCCGTCCGGCACACCGGTGACAACCTCGTCGGCGGGGTCGGGCAGGGCGGGGACGACGAGGCGATCCTGGTCGACCTCCAGCGCGTGCCGGTGCACATCGACCAGATCGTCTTCACGGTGAACTCCTTCACCGGGCAGACCTTCCAGGAGGTCCAGAACGCCTTCTGCCGCATCGTCGACGAGACCAACGGCCAGGAACTGGCCCGCTACACCCTCGACGGCGGCGGCGCGTACACCGCGCAGATCATGGCCAAGGTGTCGCGCGTCGGCGCGGGCTGGCAGATGACGGCCCTGGGGACCCCGGCGAACGGCCGGACCTTCCAGGACCTGATGCCGGCGATCCTGCCGCACCTGTAAGGAACGGCGCCGACGGCGCGGACGGCCAACAGCACAGAGGGCACGGGGGAGGGCTGCACGATGACGGCCGAGTTGGTCCGGGGGCAGAACCACCCCCTGTCCCAGCGTCAGGTGGAGATCAGGGTCGAGGCGGGTACGCCCGTACTGGCCCTGGTCTCGGCCGGTGACGACGGGGGCCGGCTGCCCGGTCCCGAAGCGCTGGCGCACCCCGGTGCCCGGTCCCTGCCCGGGCTGGAGGCGCCGGCGGCGGCCGCCGGCCGGCACCGGTTCTCCCTGGACCTCGACGCCGTCGGGGCGGGAGTCCACCGGGTGCGCGTCGTGCTCGCGCTGCCGCGCGGCGGGCCGGCGCGCTTCGGCGCGGTCCCGGCGCCGCACCTGGCGGTGGCCGGCCCGGGCGGGGCCGAGGTCGCCGCCTACACGATGACCGGGCTGGACTCCGAGACCGCCGTGGTGGCCCTGGAGCTGTACCGCCGGCAGGACGCCTGGAAGGTCCGCGCCGTCGGCCAGGGCTACGCCGACGGGCTCGGCGCCCTGCTCGCCGACGCCGGACTGACCGGCCCGGCCGCCGCCGCGCTGGCCACGGCGGCGCTGGGGGAGGACGTCGGCCTCGCCGCGGCCCCGCCGACGGCCGCACCAGCCGTCCCGCGCGGCCTGCCCGGCGAGGGCCTGCCGAGCGACGGCCTGCCCGGTGGGAGCCGGGGGAACGCCGCCGGGCCCGCGGCCGTCGACTACGCCCACCCGCGGCGCCGCCGGACCACCGAGCCGCCGGAGCCGGCGCCCGCCCCCGAGGTGCCGGCCGCGTCCGGGACACCGCCGCGCCCCGTCGCCGGGGACGCGAGCGGCTGGTCCATGGAGGAGCGGCTCTACAACCAGGTCTGGGGCATGTTCGAGGACCTGGCCCGCACGGTGGCCGCTTACCGCAGCGCCGTCGACTTCGCCGACTCCCGGCTCGACCGGGAACTCGACGAGGCCCTGTCCGACCCGCGCGCCCGCCTCGCCGGTCCCGGCAACGCGGCGCGGGACGCCGCCCGCGCCCGCCGTGACGAACTCGTCGCCCGGGCCCAGGCCGTGCTCGACCGGGACCTCGCCCAGCTGCGCGCCGAAGCGGAGGTGGTCGAACCCGCGCTGCCGGCCGCGTACGCCCGCTGGGACAACCCCGTCTGGCACGGCGCCGGTCTGCCCCGCGAAAGCCCGCTCGCACTGCGCCTCGGCGACCTGAGCCTGCCAGAGGCACCCGGTCTGCGCGTGCCGATGCTGATGCGGCTCCCGCTGGAACGCAGCCTGTGGATCGACAACGGCCGCACCGGCTCCGAGGCCGCCATGGCCATGGACACCGACCGGCTGCGCCGCCTCGCCATGGACATGGCCGTGGCGCACGCGGTGCGGCTGCTCGCCGTCCACCCCGGCGGCCGGATCTCCGTCCACGTCATCGACGCGGCCGGGGCCGGTTCCCCCGCGCTCGCCCCCCTCGTCCGGTCGGGCGTGCTGGCCGCGCCGCCCGCAGCGGGCGCCGAGGGCGTCACCGCGACCCTGGAGCGGCTGACCCGCCGGGTGGACCTCGTACAGATGGCGTTGCGCGCCGGTGCGCCCGAGGAGCTGCCCCCGGACGTGGACCCGGCCGACCAGCTGCTGATCGTGCACGACTTCCCGCACGGCTTCGACGACCGCGCCGTCACCCGGCTGCGGTACCTGGCCGACGAGGGACCGGCGGTCGGCGTGCAGCTGCTGATGGTGGCCGACCGGGACGAGGCCTCGGCGTACGGGCCGCTGCTGGACCCCCTGTGGCGGGCCCTGATGCGCCTGTCGCCCGTACCGGACCACCACCTCGCCGACCCGTGGGTCCAGCACGCCTGGACCTTCGAACCCGACCTGCCGCCGCAGTCCAGCGGAGTCCTCGACCGGGCACTGGAGCGGATCGGGCAGGCACGCCGCGAGGCCCGGCCATGAGGGCCGGCTGCCCGACCCGGCCCTTCCATGGCCTCCTGGTGACCCTCCACTGACCTTTTCTTGGGTTCCCCTTTACCTTCACCCCCTTCGGCGGCTACTCTCGGAAGCGCGGAGGGGAGTATTCCTGCTTTCCTGCTACGGCGTGCCCGTCAATACGGACCCCACTCGGTCATACGAACCGCAGTCGGTCCCGGGGCGCCGGCCCCCGGCCTCCAGGCCGCCCGGGCGGAAGAGACCTCCGGCAGCGATGACGCTGACGCAGTGCTGAGCCATCCGCCGGAGGCGTGTAGACATGGACGTTTCGTTGACCCTCTGGGTGCTGACCATCGTGGGTCTGGGCATCCTCATCGGCGCCGATTTCCTCATCGGCCGCAAACCCCATGACGTATCGGTCAAGGAAGCCGGCGTCTGGACGGTCGTCTGGATCGTCCTCGCCGCGCTCTTCGGCCTCGGCCTGCTGATCTTCGGCAACGCCCAGGCCTCCCAGGAGTTCTTCGCCGGCTTCGTCACCGAGAAGTCCCTGAGCGTGGACAACCTCTTCGTCTTCGTCCTGATCATGGCGAAGTTCGCCGTACCGTCCCACCTGCAGCAGCGCGTCCTGCTGGTCGGCGTACTGATCGCCCTGGTGCTCCGCGCGGTCTTCATCGCGGCCGGCGCCGCGATCATCGCGAGCTTCTCGTGGGTCTTCTTCATCTTCGGCGCCTTCCTGATCTACACCGCCTGGAAGCTGATCCAGGAGGCCCGCAAGGACGAGGACGAGGAAGAGTTCGAGGAGAACCGGCTCCTCAAGTCGGTCGAGAAGAAGTTCGGCGTCGCCGACAGGTACCACGGCACCAAGCTCTTCATCCGCAGCAACGGCAAGCGCGTCCTGACCCCCCTGATGGTCGTCATGCTCGCCATCGGCACCACCGACGTGCTGTTCGCCCTGGACTCGATCCCCGCCATCTTCGGCCTCACCCAGGACCCGTACATCGTCTTCACCGCCAACGCCTTCGCCCTGATGGGGCTGCGCCAGCTGTACTTCCTCATCGGCGGCCTGCTCAAGAAGCTGGTCCACCTCAGCTACGGCCTGTCCGTCATCCTCGGCTTCATCGGCGTCAAGCTCGTACTGCACGCGCTGCACGAGGCGGGGGTGCACGTCCCGCAGATCTCCATCCCGGTCTCCCTCGGCGTCATCTGCGGTGTCCTGGTCGTCACGACCGTCACCAGCCTGATCGCCTCCGGGAAGCAGGCGGCCGCCGAGGAGGCCGGCCGCCCGGAGAGCGTCGACGCCTGATCCCGACGCCTATACGGGGGCGGCCGCTTCGGCCGCCCCCTTCTCCGTACCCGCGCCGGACCCCGCGACGGTGGGGTTCGTCTCCGGCAGCAGCGCGAAGCAGGCCAGGCTGAGCAGGGCCATACCGCTCAGGTACCCGGCCACGCCCCACGGCGGACCGGCGCCGTCCGCGAGCGCCGTCGCCACGATCGGGGTCAGGGCACCGCCGAGCACGCCGCCCAGGTTGTAGCCGACGGCCGCCCCGGTGCACCGGATGCGCGGGGCGTACAGCTCGGGCAGGTAGGCCCCCACCACTGCGAAGGTGGTCACCATGCCCAGCAGGGCGCCCAGGAAGCCCAGCGTCATCAGCAGCGGATCGGTGGTGCACAGCAGCGCGACGAAGGGCGGCATCCACACCGCGCAGATCGCGCAGCCGGCCAGGCACAGCGGCTTGCGGCCGTAGCGGTCGCCGAGCACCGCCAGCAGCGGGGTCAGCGAGCCCTTGAGCACGACGGCCGCCATGATGCAGGCCAGCATCACCGTGCGGTCCACCCCCAGGTGCTTCGTCGCGTACGCCAGGGACCAGGTGGTGGTGGCGTAGAAGACGGCGTAACCCGACGCGAGGGCCCCGCCGGTCAGCAGGAGCAGCCGCCAGTGGCCGCGGACCACGTCGGCGAGCGGCGCCTCCGAGCGCCGCCCCGTCCGCGCGAGCGCCCGGAACTCCGGGGTCTCCGCCACCGAGCGGCGCAGCCACAGCCCGGCCAGCGCCAGCAGGCCGGCGGCCCAGAACGGCACGCGCCAGCCCCAGGCGGTGAACTGTCCCTCGGTCAGGGCGGCCGACAGCACCAGGATCGTCCCGTTGGCCAGTACGAAGCCCACCGGCGGCCCCATCTGCGGGAAGCTCGACCACAGCCCGCGCCGGGCCTCGGGGGCGTGCTCGGCGGTCAGCAGGACCGCGCCGCCCCATTCGCCGCCCAGCCCGAGCCCCTGGAGGAAGCGCAGCAGGAGGAGCAGGACGGGGGCGGCGGTGCCGATGGCGGCGTAGGAGGGAACGCAGCCGACCGCCACCGTGGCCAGGCCGGTGAGCAGGAGCGAGCCGAGCAGCACCGGGCGGCGCCCGTAGCGGTCGCCGATGTGGCCGAAGACGGCCGAACCGAGCGGACGGGCGAGGAAGCCGATGCCGAAGGTGCCGAAGGCGGCGAGGGTTCCGGCGAGGGGCGAGAAGGACGGGAAGAAGAGCGGGCCGAGCACCAGGGCGGCGGCCGTGCCGTAGACGAAGAAGTCGTAGAACTCGATGGCGGTCCCGGCGAGCGAGGCCAGGGCGAGCCGCGGCATCGAGGGAGAGCGGCCCGGGGCGGGGTCTTGTCGCATGGTGCAGCAACTACCCCGCCCACGGGCCGCAGGACGTGCGTTCGGCGATGATCGACCGGAAGGAGTGCGCGCACGCCCCGTGTTGACCGGCGCCGCCGGTACTACCAGCCGCGCTCGCGCCACTCGGCCAGGTGCGGCCGCTCGGCGCCGAGGGTGGTGTCGTTGCCGTGTCCCGGGTAGACCCACGTCTCGTCCGGCAGTTGCTCGAAGATCTTGTGCTCCACGTCGTCGAGCAGGTTCGCGAAGGCCTTCGGGTCGTCGTGGGTGTTGCCCACGCCGCCCGGGAAGAGGCAGTCGCCGGTGAACACGTGCGGGTGACCGTGCGGGTCGTCGTAGACGAGCGCGATCGAGCCGGGCGTGTGGCCGACCAGGTGGCGGGCGGTCAGCGAGACCCGTCCGACCGTGATCGTGTCCCCGTCCCCGACCGGGACGTCCGTGGCGACGGGGATGCCCTCCGCGTCCAGGGCGCCCGCGTACGTGCGCGCCCCGGTGGCCTCCACGACGGCCGCGAGGGCGCCCCAGTGGTCGCCGTGCCGGTGGGTGGTGACGACCGAGGCGATGCCGTCGTCACCGATCAGGTTCAGCAGCGTGTCCGCCTCGGCGGCCGCGTCGATCAGCAGCTGCTCGCCGGTGGCCCGGCAGCGCAGCAAGTAGGCGTTGTTGTTCATGCCGCCCACCGCGACCTTGGAAATCATCAGGTCCGCGAGTTCGTGCACGTCGGCAGGACCGCCGACCTTGACCGCTCCGCTGTACGTCATGTCCCGATCCTAGAGCGGGGGAAGGGCGGGCAGGGACCCGCCGTCGACGGCCAGGCGGGCGCCCTTGGACTCGCGGCCCGCCAGCCAGCCCAGGAGCTCGCTCAGCGGCCCGGTCAGGGTCACGGAGTCACCCGCGGCCGCGCCGGTGTGCCAGACGCTGTCGTCGTGGTCCGTGCGGAGGGTGACCGGCGGTACCTGCGGGTGCCCGGCCCAGCGGTCGGCGAGGAAGGCGATCTCGCGGCGGGCGAACTCCTCGGGCAGGTCGGCCAGGCCGTAGCCGATGTTCAGGTCCACGTGGTGCAGCTCCACCTCCACGAGCCGGCGGAACGGCACGTTGGAGGCGAGGTCGGTCACGCCGTTGCGCAGCTCGACGGTCCGCGACCAGTCCTGGGCGGTGTCCGCGACGGCCCGGAAGCGGTCCGCGGAATTACGCACGTCCTCCAGCTGTTCCATCAGAGGCCGGCCGGAATCGCGCTCGATGTCCGCGTCCCGTGCCTCGCCGCTCGCGTACATCGGCCGGCCCTCGAAGACGTTCGCGAGGGCGTCGGCGTTGCGGGCGAGGTGGGCGAGGACGTGGCCGCGGGTCCAGCCGGGCAGGTGTGACTCCTCGGCAAGGGCGGCGTTGTCCAGTTTCGCGACTGCGGTCAGCAGCCGGTCCGTGGCTTCACGTACAGATCGCAGGTCGTGCACATGATCAGTCATGGGCCCGAGCCTAGTGGCCGCGGGGCGTCGGCCACACGATCGGGTGAAGCCATCTTGCGCGTGCCGTAAATCGAATGCACGTGCTATACGCTCGGAAGTCAAGCACCACTCCACCGCAAACGCGCCCCCCATACCCTGGGACGGGGGCCCGTGGCCCCCCGCTCTCTCAAGAAAGGTGCGGACCGGCGTGACCGACCGTCTCATCGTTCGTGGCGCTCGCGAGCACAACCTGAAGAACGTCTCGCTCGACCTGCCCCGCGACTCCCTCATCGTCTTCACCGGACTCTCCGGTTCGGGCAAGTCCTCCCTGGCCTTCGACACGATCTTCGCCGAGGGCCAGCGCCGCTACGTCGAGTCGCTCTCGTCGTACGCCCGCCAGTTCCTCGGGCAGATGGACAAGCCCGACGTCGACTTCATCGAGGGCCTCTCCCCGGCCGTCTCGATCGACCAGAAGTCCACCTCGCGCAACCCGCGCTCCACCGTGGGCACGATCACCGAGGTCTACGACTACCTGCGCCTGCTGTTCGCCCGCATCGGCAAGCCGCACTGTCCCGAGTGCCGCCGCCCGATCTCGCGCCAGTCGCCGCAGGCGATCGTCGACAAGGTGCTCGCGCTGCCCGAGGGCAGTCGCTTCCAGGTGCTCTCGCCGCTGGTGCGCGAGCGCAAGGGGGAGTTCGTCGACCTCTTCGCCGACCTCCAGACCAAGGGGTACAGCCGCGCCCGGGTGGACGGGCAGACGATCCAGCTCTCCGAGCCGCCGGCGCTCAAGAAGCAGGAGAAGCACACCATCGAGGTGGTCATCGACCGCCTCACCGTCAAGGACTCGGCCAAGCGCCGCCTCACGGACTCCGTGGAGACGGCCCTCGGCCTGTCCGGCGGCATGGTGATCCTGGACTTCGTCGACCTCGCCGAGGACGACCCCGAGCGTGAGCGGATGTTCTCCGAGCACCTCTACTGCCCGTACGACGACCTGTCCTTCGAGGAGCTTGAGCCGCGCTCCTTCTCCTTCAACTCGCCGTTCGGTGCCTGCCCCGAGTGCACGGGCATCGGCACGCGCATGGAAGTGGACCCGGACCTGATCGTTCCGGACGAGGACAAGTCGCTGGACGAGGGGGCCGTCTCCCCGTGGTCGCTCGGCCACACCAAGGACTACTTCCAGCGGCTGATCGGCGCGCTCGCGGGCGAGCTGGGCTTCCGTACGGACATCCCGTGGGCGGGGCTGCCGCAGCGCGCCAAGAAGGCGCTGCTGTACGGCCACCGCACCCAGATCGAGGTCCGCTACCGCAACCGGTACGGGCGCGAGCGGGCGTACACGACCGCCTTCGAGGGCGCCGTGCCGTTCGTCAAGCGGCGGCACGCGGAGTCCGAGAGCGACGCGAGCCGCGAGCGCTTCGAGGGCTACATGCGCGAGGTGCCCTGCCCGACCTGCGAGGGCACCCGGCTCAAGCCGATCGTGCTCGCGGTGACGGTGATGGAGAAGTCCATCGCCGACGTCGCCGCGATGTCGATCAGCGAGTGCGCCGACTTCCTGGGTCAGCTGCGGCTCGACGCCCGCGACAAGAAGATCGCCGAGCGGGTCCTCAAGGAGGTGAACGAGCGGCTCCGCTTCCTCGTGGACGTGGGCCTGGACTACCTCTCGCTCAACCGCGCCGCCGGTACCCTCTCCGGCGGCGAGGCACAGCGCATCCGGCTGGCCACGCAGATCGGCTCCGGTCTGGTCGGCGTGCTGTACGTACTGGACGAGCCCTCCATCGGCCTGCACCAGCGGGACAACCACCGGCTGATCGAGACCCTCGTACGGCTGCGCGACATGGGCAACACCCTGATCGTGGTCGAGCACGACGAGGACACCATCAAGGTGGCCGACTGGGTCGTGGACATCGGTCCGGGCGCGGGCGAGCACGGCGGCAAGGTGGTGCACAGCGGCTCGCTCAAGGACCTTTTGAAGAACAGCGAGTCGATGACGGGGCAGTACCTGTCGGGCAAGCGGTCGATCCCGCTGCCGGAGGTGCGCCGTCCCGTGAACGGGGAGCGGAAGCTGACCGTCCACGGCGCCAAGGAGAACAACCTGCGGGACATCGACGTGTCCTTCCCGCTGGGCGTGCTCACGGCCGTGACCGGGGTGTCCGGCTCCGGCAAGTCGACGCTGGTCAACGACATCCTGTACACGCACCTGGCGCGCGAGCTGAACGGCGCCCGGTCGGTGCCGGGCCGGCACACCCGGGTGGAGGGCGACGACCTGGTCGACAAGGTCGTGCATGTCGACCAGTCGCCGATCGGCCGGACGCCGCGGTCCAACCCGGCGACGTACACCGGTGTCTTCGACCACGTGCGCAAGCTGTTCGCGGAGACGATGGAGGCGAAGGTGCGCGGCTACCTGCCGGGCCGCTTCTCCTTCAACGTCAAGGGCGGCCGGTGCGAGAACTGCTCCGGTGACGGCACGATCAAGATCGAGATGAACTTCCTGCCGGACGTGTACGTCCCGTGCGAGGTGTGCCACGGCGACCGGTACAACCGGGAGACGCTGGAGGTCCACTACAAGGGCAAGTCCATCGCCGAGGTCCTGAACATGCCGATCGAGGAGGCGCTGGACTTCTTCGAGGCGGTGCCGACGATCGCCCGGCACCTGCGGACGCTGAACGAGGTGGGCCTCGGCTACGTCCGGCTCGGCCAGTCGGCGCCGACGCTGTCGGGTGGCGAGGCGCAGCGCGTGAAGCTGGCGTCGGAGCTGCAGAAGCGGTCGACGGGGCGGACGGTGTACGTGCTGGACGAGCCGACGACCGGACTCCACTTCGAGGACATCTCGAAGCTGATCAAGGTGCTGTCGGGTCTGGTCGACAAGGGGAACTCGGTGATCGTCATCGAGCACAACCTCGATGTCATCAAGACCGCGGACTGGGTCGTGGACATGGGGCCGGAGGGTGGTTACGGGGGCGGCCTCGTCGTCGCCGAGGGGACGCCGGAGCAGGTCGCCTCGGTCGGGGCCAGCCACACGGGCAAGTTCCTGCGGGACATCCTGGGAGCGGACCGCATCTCGGACGCGGCGCCGGTCGCGGCGCCGGCCCGGAAGCGGGCCGCGGCGAAGAAGACGGCGGTCAAGGCCACGGCCACGGCCAAGACCGCCGCCGCGCCGAAGAAGGCGGCCCGGGTCCGCAAGGCCTGATGCCGGGACTGGGCGGGGGGACGGTTCCCCCCGCCCAGCCCCGGTTCCGCCGGGCTCCGCGGAGGCCGCCGTGAGCCTCCCGCCGGGCTCAGGCCGCCACGCCCACCGGTTGCCGGACGGTGGCCGGGTCCGTCAGGGAGGCCAGCAGGGCGTCCGCGACGTCCGCGCGGGCGATGACCCGGCCGCCCGGCACATTGGCCCCGATCACCCGGCGGTAGCGTCCCGTACCCGGCCGGTTCAGCAGCCGCGGCGGGCGGATCACCGTCCACTGCGTGCCGCTCGAACGGATCGTCGCCTCCATCACCGCGAGGTCCGCGTACAGATCACGCAGCGCCCGCCGCAGCAGGGGGAGGAAGACCTTCCGGGCCAGTACCCCGTCCTCCGGCACGTCCGGTCCGACGGGCGCCGCACTGACCGCCGCCAGGCGGCTCACCCCGGCCCGGTCCATGGCCGACACGACGGCCCGCAGCGCGGGCCCGGTGACCGGCGCCAGCCGCGCCTGCTTGTTGCTCGGAGAGCCCAGCGCCGAGATCACCGCCGACTGCCCCGTGAGCACGGGGACCAGTGCCTCCTCGTCCGTCAGATCGGGCACCACCGCCACCCGGAGCCGTTCGTGGGCGGGCACCGGCAGCCGGGCCGGGTCGCGGACCACCGCCGTCACCTCGTGACCGGCATCGAGCGCTTGGCGGACGACCTCGGTCCCGACGCCGCCCGTGGCTCCGAACACCGTGAGTTTCATGTCTGAGCTCCCGCCTCCCCGTAGGTGGGTGAGTATTCACTCACCCCTGATCACCCTTAGAGTGAGTGAATGCTCACCTCGAAGTCAAGCCGTCCCACCCCCGAGCGGCTGCTCGACGCGGCGGAGACGCTCATGCGCACCGTCGGCCTGGCCAACACCACCACCAAGGCCATAGCCCGCGAGGCGGGCTGCTCGGAGGCCGCGCTCTACAAGCACTACGCCAACAAAGAAGAGCTTTTCGTCCGCGTCCTCATGGAGCGCACCCCCAACGCCGGACCGCTCATGGCCGAGCTCGGCGCGGAGCACGACGCGCGCCCGGTCGAGGAGGGCCTCGTCTCCATCGCCCGCCATGCGGCCCTCTTCTACGCCGACGCCATGCCCATGGCCGCCTCGCTCTTCGCCGAGCCCGCACTGCTGACCCGGCACCGCGAGGGCGTCCAGCAGATCGGCACCGGCCCGCACGTCATCCGGGACGCCCTGGCCGGGCACCTGCGCCGGGAGCGCGAGCGCGGGCGGCTGCGCCCGGACGCCGATCCGGAGGCCGCCGCCGCGCTGCTGCTCGGCGCCTGCTTCCAACGGGCCTTCTTCCTGCACTTCTCGGGCGAGGAAGTGGTGCGCCCGGTCGAGGAGTTCGCCTCCGCCGTGGCCGGCACGCTCTGGGCGGCTATCCGCTGAGCTCGGCCGCGTACGGGGGCTCCGCGCCGGCCCGGGTGCAGGTCAGCGCCGCCGCGCGGGCCGCGTACGCCAGTACGTCGGGCCAGTCCACCGGCCCGGAGGGCCCCGCCAGCCGGTGCAGCAGCGCCGCGTTGACGGTGTCGCCCGCGCCGATCGTGTCGGCGACGGTCACCGGCCGGGCCGCCGCCGTGTGCTCCGAGCCCTCCCGCGTCCGTACCGTCAGCCCCGCGGCGCCGCGCGTCAGCACCACCGCCGAGGGGCCGGCCGCCAGCCAGTCGGGGATCCGGCCGCCGAGCCAGGCCGCGTCCTCCTCCGAAAGCTTCAGCACGGAGACGTACGGGAGCCAGCGCAGGAAGCGCTTGCGGTACGCGTCGGGGTCCGCGATGAGCGCCGGGCGGATGTTCGGATCCAGCAGGGTCAGCAGCCCGCGCCCGGACTCCCGGCGCAGCAGGGCCTCGTACGCGCTCGCGCCCGGCTCCAGCACCAGGGAGCAGGTCCCGAGCGCGAGCGCCCGTACGCCGGGAGGGAGCGCGGGCGGCAGGCCGAACAGCCGGTCGGCCGTGCCCTCGACGTAGAAGCGGTACGCCGCCGAGCCGTCCGGAGCCAGCGAGGGCACGGCCAGCGTGGTCGGCTCGGGGCCGCGCTGGACCAGCGAGAGGTCCACTCCGGCGGCCCGCAGGGCGGCCAGCAGGCTCTCGCCGAAACCGTCGGTGGAAACCCTGGAGCAGAAGGCGACCCGCTCCCCGAGCCGCCCCAGCGCCAGCGCGGTGTTGTACGGCCCGCCGCCCGGCCGGGGCGCGAGGGCGCCGGCCGGCTCCGCGAGGGGCACCAGGTCGATCAGGGCTTCTCCACCGACGACGATCACGCGGGGAAAGTACCCCATCGGGCGGCGGTATCGTCGGGTGGGCCCGGCCGGCCACCGGCCCCACGACACCAGGAGCAGCGCATGTCCGCGTCCCAGCCCGCCGCCCGCCGTACCGTGCTCAAGGGCGCGGCCGCCCTCGCCGGGGCCGCCGGAGCCGGACTGACCGCCGCGGCCTGCTCACCCGGGGCGGGCGGTGCGGCGGGCAGCCCGGGGGCCCCGGGCGGGCCGGTCGAGCTCGGCGCGGTGGCGGACGTCCCGGTCGGGGGCGCGAAGCTGTACCGGGAGCAGAAGCTCGTCGTCAGCTGCCCGGCGGCGGGCCAGTACAAGGCGTTCACCGCCCAGTGCACGCACGCGGGCTGCATCCTGGACAAGATCGTCGACGGGCAGGGCAGCTGCCCCTGCCACGGCAGCCGCTTCGACGTGACCACCGGCAAGGTGCTGCGCGGCCCGGCCGCCGACCCGCTGACGCCGGTCCCGGTCAAGGCGGAGGGCGGCAAGATCGTCGCGGGCTGAGCCCGGAAGAGCGGAGGGCGGCTCAGTCCCAGTCCCAGGCGATGCCCAGGATGCCGCGCCGCACCGACTCCTCCACCAGGTGCACGGCCCGGTGCCGCCCGCTCGGGGTCAGGTCCGCCAGCGCGGTGCGCGGCGCGGCCGGACCGCTGCGGGTGAAGCGCCGGCAGCGCACCGGCAGGGCCGCCTCGTCGAAGCGGACCTGGAGCACGTACTGGCCGCCGGTGTAGCTGAACCCGCGTACGTACTCGGTGCAGCGGCCGCCCGTGCCGTCCTCGAAGCCGTAGCCGAAGAGGTACGTGTCGCCGGCCCGCAGGCGGGCGTCGAAGAGCAGCTCGGCAACCGTCACCCCGGCCTCGCGGTGCCACCGCACGCGCCCGGTCCGGCAGTTCTCGCCCGCGCGGACGCGGATCCGCTCCGGGTCGCAGCCCGGGTCGCCGTGGTGGACGGCGAGGTAGCGGTCGATGCCGTCGCGGTGGGCCCGTACGACGTGCTGCGAGGCGCGGTCCAGCAGCTCACCGCCCGCGCCGACGCGCACCCGCTCGTGGTGGCCGACCGTGTGGAGGCCGCCGTCCGCGGGCAGTTCCAGGCCTGCCAGTAGCTCGTCCACCGCCGCGCCGGCGCTGACCAGCGCCCGGTACGGGCGGGCCGGTGGGCGGTTCGTGGCCGGCCGGGCGGCCGCGGGGCCGGACAGCAGCCGGAGCAACGTTCCCTCGGGCAGCTCCAGGATCGGCTCCAGGGCCCGTACGGCTTTCAGCGATTCGGGGCGCTGTGGGCGCCGGGCTCCCTGCTGCCAGTAGCTGAGGCTGGTCACGCCGACCTTGATGCCCTGGGCCGCCAGCCGGTGCTGCACCCGGTGCAGGGGCAGGCCGCGGGCGGTGAGCGCGGCGCGCAGCGCGAGGTGGAAGGGGCCGGCGCGCAGCAGTCGCGGCAGGTCGGGGTCGCTGTCGGCGGGCGGTCGCACGCGCGCTCCTTCCTGTGAACGTTCACGTGTGGCGGGGCGGGGGCCGCGGCGGTGACCTCTGGGGTCCAGGTGACGGGACGGTCGCCGTTCACACCGGCGCCCCGCCGTTCACACCGCGATCTCACCGTGCATTGAAGCCTGTTGACCTGGTCGCGACAACACCCTGATGCTCCTCCTCAGCGTCCGGACGCGCTCCTCCATCCCCACTCCCCCCACGGGAGGAACGCGATGCGCAACCCCCACCGGCGGCTTTCCCTGGCCGCCTTCCTCACCGCCCTGCTGTTCGCCCTGCCCGCCGGCACCGCCACCGCCGCCGATGCCGGCCCGCAGTCCGCCCTCTCCTACAACCGGCTGAACATCACGATGCAGGCGCAGCAGAAGACGAACTGGTGCTGGGCCGCCTCCGGCAACACCATCGCCACCTGGTTCGGCCGCAACTACAGCCAGAACCAGTTCTGCAACGCCGCCTTCAACCGCCAGCAGGGCACCGAGTGCCCCAACAACCAGGCCACCTTGGGCAACGTCCAGACCGCCCTGCGCTGGGCGGGCATCAACTCCGGCTCCTACGTGACCGGCTGGCTCCAGTACTCGACCGTCCAGAACGAGATCAACGCCAACCGGCCGGTGGAGACCCGTATCCAGTGGTCCAACGGGGGCGGGCACATGCACGTCCTGTACGGGTACGACACGGCCGACAGCTGGGTGTACTGGGGCGACCCGTGGCCCTCCAACGACCGTTACAACTGGGCCTCCCACGCCTGGTACGTCGACAACAGCACCTTCTCCTGGACCCACTCGCTCTACCGGATCGGAGCGTGACCGCGTGAACGCCCACCAGCTCCGTACCGCCGCCGTCGCGGTCCTCGCCACCGCCGCCTGCCTGGCGGCGGCCCCGCCGGCGCAGGCGGCCCCCGTACCCCAGCCGCAGTCCGCGACCGCCGAGGTCAAGGCGGCCGCGGGGCAGGCGGCGGCCGCACCCGGAACACTGGCCACCCTGTCCCGGTTCTTCGCGCGGGAGGGCAAGGTCGCCGTCAGCGCCGCGCAGCCGCGGGTGGAGGGCGAGGCGATCCCGGTGAACTACCTCTCGCCGGACTTCGTTGCGGGCAAGACCGGGGCGCCGGTCGCCCGGCTGGAGTTCCTCGCCAGCCAGGCGGTCTCCTCGGACGGACAGCGGGCCGCGCTGTGGACGGCGCGGACGGAGGCCGGGTGGCAGGTGGTGAACATCGCCACCGGTGACGACGAGTTCCGCTACGCGCGGCTCGGCGCGGAGAAACTGCCGGGCGGGACGGTGTTCCGGGAGCCGCAGATCGACGCGTGGTACGTGGCCCAGGGCGCGCGGGTGCTGCCGCTGGACGAGGACGCGGAGCGGGCGGTGGGCGCCGGGGGCACGACCCTGGCCGCGTACCGGACGCGGGTCGCGCGGGCGTACGGGGACAAGCTGCCGGGATCGGCGTACGCGAAGGCCGGCCGGGCCGGGGGGTACGCGGACGGCTCCGCCGGTGGTTCCACCGGTGCCTCGGCCGGCGCCGCCTGGGCGCTGGCGCTCGGCGGAGCGGGGGCACTGCTGCTGCGCCGCCGCCGCACCCTGCGGGCGTAACCACGGTGGGCCTGCCGCCCCGCCAGGCCGGCAGCCCCCCACCTGCCCTGGCGGGCCCCACCCCGCCGGGGCAGCCGGCCTTCCCCCCGTCGGGGCGCCCGGCCGCCGCCGTCGGGCCGTCCGGTTTGTCCCGTTGGGCGGGGGTGCCGCTGCGCCGCCGCCGGATGCTGCGGGGCGTAACCGGCGGGGGCCTGCCGCCGAGCCAGGGCGGCGGACCCCGCCCGGTGTCGTCGCCGGCAGCCCCCGCCCTGCCGGAGCGGCCGGCCTTCCCGCGACGGCAGGTCCCCGTCGGGGCGCCCGGCCGCCGCTGTACGGCGGCGGGTCACGGCCCGCCGCCGTCGGGCCGTGCGGTTTGCACCGCTGGGCGGGGGTGCCGCTGCGCCGCCGGACTCTGCGGGCACGGCCGACGGCCGGGCTGCCGTACCGCCCGGACGGCAGACCCCACCCGGTCGCCCGGCGGACGCCCCCAGGCCTGTAGGCCCCGGGGCGGTGGGGGCCTACGGGGTCGCCACCCGCCGCGCGGCCGGGTCGGCCGCGGCTAGGGGCCGACCCGCCCGTCGGCGGTTGCGGCGGTCCGGGGCCGGTCCGTGTCCCGGTGCCCCGAGGCCCCGCGGCGGCCGCCCGTCCGCACAGGCAGGCGGCGCTATCCGGGCGACGCCCGCGTCCCGGCACGGTGGTCGGCTGACCGGGGCGCCGCGGGCGGGGGACGTGCGGTGTCCGTCGCACCCCTGCCAAGGGCGGGCAAGCGGGGCCGCCACCGCGACCGGAAGGCGGCCGGCGGGCCGGGGCGTGTGGGTGGGTTGTCCGTGGGCGACAGTAGGGTGGTTGGCATGGCCGACCCTTCCAGCTACCGCCCCCAGCCGGGGCAGATCCCCGACTCCCCGGGCGTCTACAAGTTCCGCGACGAGCACCGCCGGGTGATCTACGTCGGGAAGGCCAAGAGCCTGCGCCAGCGCCTGGCCAGCTACTTCCAGGACGTCGCGAACCTGCACCCCCGTACCGCCACCATGGTGACGACCGCCGCCGCCGTCGAATGGACCGTCGTCTCCACCGAGGTCGAGGCGCTCCAGCTCGAATATTCGTGGATCAAGGAGTTCGACCCCCGGTTCAACGTCAAGTACCGGGACGACAAGAGCTACCCCTCCCTCGCCGTCACCATGAACGAGGAGTACCCCCGGGTCCAGGTCATGCGCGGCCCCAAGAAGAAGGGCGTGCGCTACTTCGGCCCCTACGGCCACGCCTGGGCGATCCGCGAGACCGTCGACCTGATGCTCCGGGTGTTCCCGGTACGGACCTGCTCCGCGGGCGTGTTCAAGCGCTCCGCGCAGATCGGCCGCCCCTGCCTGCTCGGCTACATCGGCAAGTGCTCCGCGCCCTGCGTCGGCCGCGTCACCCCGCAGGAGCACCGCGAACTCGCCGAGGACTTCTGCGACTTCATGGCCGGCCGCACCGGCACGTACCTCTCCCGGCTCGAAGCGCAGATGCACGAGGCCGCCGAGGACATGGAGTACGAGAAGGCCGCCCGGCTGCGCGACGACATAGGCGCACTGCGCCGGGCCATGGAGAAGAACGCCGTCGTGCTCGCCGACGCCACCGACGCCGACCTCATCGCCGTCGCCGAGGACGAGCTCGAAGCCGCCGTGCAGATCTTCCACGTACGCGGCGGCCGGGTCCGCGGCCAGCGCGGATGGGTCACCGACAAGGTGGAGGCCGTCGACACCGCCGGGCTCGTCGAGCACGCGCTCCAGCAGCTGTACGGGGAGGAGAAGGGCGAGGCCGTCCCCAAGGAGGTGCTGGTCCCCGCCCTGCCCGAGGACACCCCCGTACTGAGCCAGTGGCTCGCCGAGCGGCGCGGCGCCCAGGTCAGCCTGCGCATCCCGCAGCGCGGTGACAAAAAGGCCCTCATGGAGACCGTCCACCGCAACGCGCAGCAGTCCCTCGCCCTGCACAAGACCAAGCGGGCCGCCGACCTCACCACCCGCTCCCGGGCCCTGGAGGAGATCGCCGAGGCACTGGAGCTGGACGGCGCGCCGCTGCGCATCGAGTGCTTCGACATCTCGCACCTCCAGGGCGACGACGTGGTGGCCTCGATGGTCGTCTTCGAGGACGGGCTGGCCCGCAAGAGCGAGTACCGGCGCTTCCAGATCAAGACGTTCGAGGGGCAGGACGACGTCCGGTCCATGCACGAGGTGGTCTCCCGGCGCTTCCGGCGCTACCTCCAGGAGAAGCTGAAGACCGGCGAGTGGTCCCCCGAGGACGCGGAGGCGGACGGGGTGCCCGAGGACGACGGGCGGCCCAAGCGTTTCGCGTACCCGCCGCAGCTCGTCGTGGTCGACGGCGGCCGTCCGCAGGTCACGGCCGCCAAGCGGGCCTTGGAGGAGCTGGGCATCGACGACGTGGCCGTGTGCGGCCTCGCGAAGCGGCTGGAGGAGGTGTGGCTGCCGGGCGAGGACGACCCGGTGGTGCTGCCCCGCACCAGCGAGGGCCTCTACCTGCTCCAGCGGGTACGTGACGAAGCCCACCGCTTCGCCATCCAGTACCAGCGCAACAAGCGCGGCAAGCGGTTCAAGGCGGGCCCGCTGGACGAGGTGCCGGGCCTCGGCGAGAGCCGCAAGCAGGCCCTGATCAAGCACTTCGGTTCGGTGAAGAAGCTGAGAGCGGCGACAATCGACCAGATCTGCGAGGTTCCGGGCATAGGCCGCAAGACGGCCGAGACCGTGGCCGCCGCGCTCGCCCGGGCCGTCCCCGCCCGTCCTGCCGTCAACATGGCGACAGGAGAGATCATTGAGGATGAGACTCCCGCACCGGCGGGAGCGTCCGAACGGGGGACAACGCCATGACCGAGCGCCCAGCGAACGAGCACGCAGTGGACCAGACCGAGACCGAGACCGAGACCGAGCACGACCGAGACGGAGCACAGGTGAGTACGGGCACGACAGTGGAGCCCGGCGACAACGCCGAGGCGGTCATCCCCGAGCTGGTGATCATCTCCGGGATGTCCGGGGCCGGCCGCAGCACCGCGGCCAAGTGTCTGGAGGACCTCGGCTGGTTCGTCGTGGACAACCTCCCGCCGGCGCTGATCCCCACCATGGTGGAGCTCGGCGCCCGCTCGCAGGGCAACGTGGCGCGCATCGCCGTCGTCGTCGACGTCCGCGGCCGCCAGTTCTTCGACGCCCTGCGCGAGTCCCTCGCCGACCTGGAGGCCCGCGGGGTCACCCGCCGCATCGTCTTCCTGGAGTCCTCCGACGACGCGCTGGTCCGCCGCTTCGAGTCGGTCCGCCGCCCGCACCCGCTCCAGGGCGACGGGCGCATCGTCGACGGCATCGCCGCCGAGCGCGACCTGCTCCGCGAGCTGCGCGGTGACGCCGACCTGGTCATCGACACCTCCAGCCTGAACGTGCACGAGCTGCGCGCCAAGATGGACGCCCAGTTCGCGGGCGACGAGGAGCCCGAGCTGCGGGCCACCGTCATGTCCTTCGGCTACAAGTACGGCCTCCCCGTCGACGCCGACCTCGTCGTCGACTGCCGTTTCATCCCCAACCCGCACTGGGTCCCGGAGCTGCGCCCCTTCACCGGGCTCAACGCGGAGGTGTCGGGGTACGTCTTCAGCCAGCCGGGCGCCAAGGAGTTCCTCGACCGGTACACCGAGCTGCTCCAGCTCATCGCCACCGGCTACCGCCGTGAGGGCAAGCGGTACGTGACCATCGCGGTCGGCTGTACGGGCGGCAAGCACCGCAGCGTGGCCATGTCCGAGAAGCTCGCGGCCCGCCTCGCCTCAGAGGGAGTAGAGACCGTCGTCGTCCACCGGGACATGGGGCGCGAGTGACCGGACGCTCCCTGCGCCTGCGCCGTCTGCGCCGGCTCGCCCCCGGCCGGGGCGAGGACGGCGCGGGCCGCACCGGACGCCGCGCAGCCGCCAAGGTGGTCGCGCCCAAGGTCGTCGCCCTCGGCGGGGGCATGGGCCTGTCGGCCTCCCTCGCCGCGCTGCGCCGGATCACCGGCGAGCTCACCGCCGTCGTCACCGTCGCCGACGACGGCGGCTCCAGCGGCCGGCTCCGCGAGGAGCTCGGCGTACTGCCCCCCGGGGACCTGCGCAAGGCGCTCGCCGCGCTGTGCGGCGACGACGAGTGGGGCCAGACCTGGTCCCGCGTCATCCAGCACCGCTTCCAGTCCGCGGGCGCCCTGCACGAGCACGCGGTCGGCAACCTGCTGATCGTCGCCCTGTGGGAGCAACTCGGCGACCCCGTGCAGGCGCTCGACCTGGTCGGCAAGCTGCTCGGCGCGCAGGGCCGGGTGCTGCCGATGTCGGCGGTCCCGCTCGAGCTCCAGGCGCTGGTCAAGGGCCACGACCCGGCGCGCCCGGAGGACGTGGACACCGTACGGGGGCAGGCCACGGTTGCCCTGACGCCCGGCGAGGTGCTGTCCGTGCAAGTCGTCCCCCGCGATCCGCCGGCCGTGCCGGAGGCCGTCGCGGCGGTGCTCGACGCCGACTGGGTGGTGCTCGGCCCCGGATCCTGGTTCTCCTCGGTGATCCCGCACCTGCTGGTGCCGGAACTGCTCGACGCGCTCATCGCGACGAAGGCCCGCAGGGTGCTCTCGCTGAACCTCGCGCCGCAGCCCGGTGAAACAGAGGGCTTCTCTCCGCAGCGTCATTTGGAGGTTTTGGCCCGACACGCCCCTAAACTCGCCCTGGACGTGGTGCTGGCCGACGAGGCCGCCGTGCCCGATCGCGAGTCCCTGGCCGATGCCGCAAAACGGTTCGGCGCCGCGGTCGAGCTGGCGCCCGTGGCCAGGCCGGACGGGGCTCCGAAGCACGATCCGGAGCTGCTGGCCGCCGCGTACGACCGTATTTTTCGGATGCATGGAAGGATCGGCCCATGGCGATGACGCCCGCGGTGAAGGATGAGATCTCCCGCCTCCCGGTCACCCGGACCTGCTGCAGGAAGGCGGAGGTCTCGGCGATCCTTCGGTTCGCGGGCGGGCTGCACCTGGTGAGCGGCCGCATCGTCATCGAGGCGGAGCTGGACACCGGCATCGCCGCCCGGCGCCTGCGCAAGGACATCCTGGAGATCTTCGGGCACTCCTCGGACCTCGTGGTGATGGCCCCGGGCGGGCTGCGCCGCGGCAGCCGGTTCGTCGTCCGCGTCGTGGCCGGCGGGGACCAGCTGGCCCGCCAGACCGGCCTCGTGGACGGCCGCGGCCGGCCCATCCGAGGGCTGCCCCCGCAGGTCGTGTCCGGGGCCACCTGTGACGCCGAGGCGGCCTGGCGCGGCGCCTTCCTGGCCCACGGCTCGCTCACCGAGCCGGGCCGGTCCTCCTCCCTGGAGGTCACCTGCCCGGGTCCGGAGGCCGCCCTGGCCCTGGTGGGCGCCGCCCGCAGGCTCTCGATCGCCGCCAAGGCGCGCGAGGTGCGCGGGGTGGACCGGGTCGTGGTCCGCGACGGAGACGCGATCGGCGCGCTGCTGACCCGGCTGGGTGCGCACGAGTCGGTGCTGGCCTGGGAGGAGCGCCGGATGCGGCGCGAGGTACGGGCCACGGCCAACCGCCTCGCCAACTTCGACGACGCCAACCTGCGCCGGTCGGCGCGGGCCGCGGTGGCCGCCGGCGCCCGGGTGCAGCGCGCCCTGGAGATCCTGGGCGAGGAGGTCCCCGAGCACCTCGCCGCGGCCGGCCGGCTGCGCATGGAGCACAAGCAGGCCTCCCTGGAGGAGCTGGGCGCGCTCGCCGACCCGCCGCTGACCAAGGACGCGGTCGCGGGCCGGATCCGCCGGCTGCTGGCGATGGCCGACAAGCGGGCGCAGGACCTGGGCATCCCGGGCACCGAGTCGAACCTCGACCTCAGCGAGGAACTGGCCGACAACATGGCCGGCTGATTTCCCTCCGCCGGCCGGACGCGCCGCGGAGCAGCGCCGGCCTCCTCACGGAGCAGGCGACAGGGACCCGTACGAGTGATCGTGCGGGTCCTTCGCCGTATGCCCCATTGACATGGGCATGGGGTGTCGTGAGCCTGGCTGCCAACGCTTTCGTGGCAGACGACGCCCAGGGGGGCACATGAGGCACCGCGCGAGATCGATCCTCGCCGCAAGCGCACTCGTCATCGGAACCACACTCGCCGCAGCACCCGTAGCGGCACACGCCCGGCCCGCGGCGGACAGCGGGCCCGGACCGGCCTCCGACGAGGTCCGGGTCTACGACGCCGACATCACCAAGGAGCAGGTCCCGCTCGTCCTCGCCGCCGGCCAGGACGCCCACGAGCTGGCCGAGCACCCGCCGGAGACCGGGACGGCGAAGGTCGAACTGTTCCTCACCGAGGGCCAGGCCGGGAAACTGGCCGCGCAAGGCGTCCGGCTCGCCGAACGGAAGACCGCCCCGTCCGCCCGGGCGCAAACCCCCGGTGGCGGCGTCTTCCGTCCCTACAGCGGCAAGGGCGGCCTCCAGGAGGAGATCCTCAAGACCGCCCGGGACAACCCGTCGCTCACCAAGGTCGTCTCCATCGGCAAGACCGGCCGGGGCAAGGACATCCTCGCCCTGAAGGTCACCAAGGACGCCAAGAAGACCAAGGACGGCGCCAAGCCGTCGGTGCTCTACATGTCCAACCAGCACGCCCGCGAGTGGATCACCCCCGAGATGACCCGGCGGCTGATGCACCAGACGCTGGACACCTACGGCAAGGACCAGCGCGTCACCAAGCTGGTGGACTCCACCGAGCTGTGGTTCCTGCTCTCCGCCAACCCGGACGGCTACGACTACACGCACGCCCCGGACGGTCGGCGGCTGTGGCGCAAGAACCTGCGCGACAACGACGGCGACGGCAAGATCACCGCCGTCGACGGGGTCGACCCCAACCGGAACTTCGCCTACCGGTGGGGCTACGACGACGAGGGCTCCTCCGAGAGCCCGTCGAGCGAGACCTACCGCGGCCCGAAGGCGAACTCCGAACCCGAGACGGTCGCCCTCGACGCGTTCGAGAAGCGCGTCGGCTTCAGGTACGCGATCAACTACCACTCGGCCGCCGAGCTGCTGCTCTACGGAGTGGGCTGGCAGGTCGCCACCCCCACCCCCGACGACGTGGCCTACAAGGCGCTCGCCGGCACCCCCGGCCACTCGGCCGTCCCCGGCTACTACCCGCAGGTGTCCTCCGAGCTCTACACCACCAACGGCGAGGCCGACGGCCACGCGGCCAACGTCAACGGCGTCATGATGTTCACACCCGAGATGAGCACCTGCCAGACGGCCTCCGCCGTCGACCCCGGTGACCGCTGGAAGCCCGAGGACTGCCCGTCCGTCTTCAACTTCCCGGACGACGAGAAGCTCATCCAGGCCGAGTTCGCCAAGAACGTCCCCTTCGCGCTGTCGGTCGCCGAGAGCGCCGCGCACCCGGACCGGCCGGTGTCCTCCGTCGGCCTGAGCGCCGCCGACTTCACCTCGGACCCCTTCACCACCTCCTACGTCCAGCGCGGCGAGGACCAGACCGTCGCCGTCACCGCCCGCAAGGCGCTCCGGGACAAGCAGCTCAAGTTCCGCATCAACGGCGGCCGTACGCACGACGACGGGCTGAAGGCCTGGAAGGGCGGCGAGGTCTACGGCGGCGACGACAACAACTGGTTCGACGAGTACCGGGCCAAGGTGGACGGCGCCGAGCCGGGCGACCGGGTCGAGGTCTGGTTCACCGGCCGCGACCGCGGCAGGGAACTCGCCAGCGAGCACTTCACCTACACGGTGGCCGAGCGGCCCCGCGACGCCGACGTCCTCGTGATCGCCGAGGAAGGCGCCAAGGCCACCCACGCCCAGGAGTACGTCGACGCCCTGCGCGCCAACGGCAAGAAGGCCGCCGTCTGGGACGTCGCCGCCCAGGGCGTGCCGCACCACCTCGGGGTGCTGTCCCACTTCCGCACCGCCGTCCACTACACCGGCGCCAAGGCTCCCGGCGGCGACACCCAGCTCGCGCTGCGCGACTTCCTCAACGAGGGCGGCAAGCTGATCGAGGCCGGTGAGCTGGCGGGCGGCGACGCCCAGGTCGGCCGCGCCGCCACCGACGACTTCAGCCAGTACTACCTCGGCGCCTACGGCCGGGCCGGGGTCAGCGGGCCCACCGCCTTCACCGGAGCCGGGGCCCTCGCCGGCGCCAGGGGCGGCCTCGGGAACGCGGCGGACAACCCCCTGGACGCCCCCGGTTCCTACTCGGTGACCTCGGAGACCCTGCCACCGGCGCAGTTCCCGCAGTTCAAGAGCGCGCAGGCGGGCGAGTACGCCGGGGTCGTGAACCCGTACGCCCCCTACGCGGGCAGCGGGATGGCCTCGGCCACCCACGAGGACAACGAGTGGAAGCGGCTGACCCGCACCATCGACCTCACCAAGGTCTCGGCCGCGGACAAGCCGCAGCTCAAGATGGCCCTCAACTGGAACACCGAGCCGGGGTACGACCACGCCGTCCTGGAGGCGCACACCACCGGGGCGGAAGACTGGACCACGCTGTCCGAGGCCGGCGGCCAAAGCAGCACGGCCGTCCCCGCCGAGTGCGAGGCAGGGTTCTTCGTCAACGGGCACCCCTTCCTGCGCCACTACCTCGACCTGACCGCCGGCGGCTGCACGCCGCACGGCAGCAGCGGGGCCTGGAACAGTTTCACCGGCTCCTCGGACGGCTGGAAGCAGGTCTCCTTCGACCTGAGCGGCTACGCCGGCAAGTCCGTCGAGCTCTCGCTGTCGTACATCACCGACGGCGGGGCGGGCGGCCGGGGCGTCTTCGCGGACGAGGCCCGGCTCGCGGTCGGCGGGGCGGACCAGGCCGTCGAGGGCTTCGAGACCTCGCTGGGGGCCTGGGCCGCCCAGGGCGCACCTGCCGGAAGCCCCGTCATCCCGGGGGACTGGTACAGGTCCGGAGAGCTCTTCAAGTCCTATGCGGCGGTCACTACGCGTAACACCGTCCTCCTCGGCTTCGGCCTGGAGCACGTACCGGCTGCGGCGGACCGAGCCGTACTCGTCGGTAAGGCGATCCGTTCGCTGAATCACTGATCCGAGGCTTAACCGGCCCTCACTCCGGGTAACGGGGACAAGGTCCCAGAGGTCCCGTACCGGTACGTCCGGTACGGGGCCTCACGGTGTCATTCCTGGGAAGCAGGGGAGTGTCAGCCGTCGGCCGATGTCACTCGGAAGCTCACGGAGAGGTAGGGTCGTAAGCGGTCGGGGACATCCCATACAGCTCGCCGGGGGACTTTTACCGGCGCACCAACGAGGAGATCGGTTCGTGACGATCCGCGTAGGCATCAATGGTTTTGGCCGCATTGGCCGCAACTACTTCCGGGCGCTCCTTGAGCAGGGAGCGGACATCGAGATCGTCGGTGTCAACGACCTGACTGACAACGCCACTCTGGTGCACCTGCTCAAGTACGACACGATCCTCGGCCGCCTCAAGGCCGAGGTCTCGCACACCGACGACACCATCACCGTCAACGGCAACACCTTCAAGACGTTCGCCGAGCGCGACCCCGCCAACCTGCCCTGGGGCGAGCTGGGCGCCGACATCGTCATCGAGTCGACCGGCATCTTCACAAAGAAGGCCGACGCCGCCAAGCACATCGCGGCCGGCGCGAAGAAGGTCCTCATCTCGGCTCCGGCCAAGGACGAGGACATCACGATCGTGATGGGCGTCAACCAGGACAAGTACGACGCGGCCAACCACCACGTCATCTCCAACGCCTCCTGCACCACCAACTGCGTGGCGCCGATGGCCAAGGTCCTCGACGAGAACTTCGGCATCGTCAAGGGCATGATGACGACGGTCCACGCTTACACCAACGACCAGCGCATCCTCGACTTCCCGCACTCGGACCTGCGCCGCGCCCGCGCCGCCGCCGAGAACATCATCCCGACGTCGACCGGTGCCGCCAAGGCCACCGCGCTGGTCCTCCCGCAGCTCAAGGGCAAGCTGGACGGCATGGCCATGCGCGTCCCGGTCCCGACCGGCTCGGTCACCGACCTCGTCCTGGAGCTCTCCCGCGAGACCACCAAGGAAGAGATCAACGCGGCGTTCCAGAAGGCCGCCGAGGGTCAGCTCAAGGGCATCCTCGACTACACCGAGGACGCGATCGTCTCGTCCGACATCGTGAACTGGCCCGCGTCCTGCACCTTCGACGCGTCCCTGACGATGGTTCAGGAAGGTACGCAGGTCAAGGTCATCGGCTGGTACGACAACGAGTGGGGCTACTCCAACCGCCTCGTCGACCTGACCGTCTTCGTCGGCGGTCAGCTCTGATCGTCACGGCAGGCAGCACGATGTGAGGCACAGGGTCCGGGTGGCGCAACGAGGCGCCGCACGGGCCCTGTGGCTTGTCTCGTACCCTCTCACCCAGGTCGGGACGGAAACCCCACGTGGGGATAAGGAGTAGAAACACATGAAGACGATCGACGAACTTCTCGCCGAGGGCGTCTCCGGCAAGCGGGTGTTCGTCCGCGCGGACCTCAACGTGCCGCTCGCCGGCACCGAGATCACCGACGACGGACGCATCCGTGCCGTCCAGCCGACCATCGCGAAGCTCGCCGAAGCCGGCGCCCGCGTGATCGTCGCCTCGCACCTGGGCCGCCCCAAGGGCGCCCCGGACCCGGCCTTCTCGCTGGCCCCCGCGGCCAAGCGGCTCGGTGAGCTGCTCGGCACCGACGTCGCGTTCGCCACCGACACCGTCGGATCCTCCGCGAAGGAGACCGTCGCGGCCCTCGCCGACGGCCAGGTCGCCGTCATCGAGAACCTGCGCTTCAACGCGGGCGAGACCTCGGCGGACGACGCCGAGCGCGGCGCCTTCGCGGACCGGCTCGCCGAGCTCGCCGACCTCTACGTCGGCGACGGCTTCGGCGCCGTCCACCGCAAGCACGCCTCGGTCTTCGACCTCCCGGCGCGCCTGCCCCACGCGGCCGGCTACCTCATCGCCACCGAGGTCGGCGTCCTCAAGAAGCTGACCGCCGAGGTCAAGCGCCCGTACGTGGTCGTACTGGGCGGCGCCAAGGTGTCCGACAAGCTCGCCGTCATCGACCAGCTGCTCGGCAAGGCCGACCGCATCCTCATCGGCGGCGGCATGGCGTACACCTTCCTCCACGCCAAGGGCTACGAGGTCGGCATCTCCCTGCTCCAGAAGGACCAGGTGGACGTCGTCAAGGAGTACATGGCCCGCGCCGAGAAGAACGGCGTCGAGCTGGTCCTGCCGGTCGACATCCTCGCCTCGACGGACTTCCCCGACCTCAAGGGCAAGACCCCGGCCGACTACATCACCGTCGACGCGGACAAGATCCCCGCCGACAAGGAGGGTCTGGACATCGGTCCCAAGACCCGTGAGCTGTACGCGTCGAAGATCGCCGACGCGGAGACCGTCTTCTGGAACGGTCCCGTGGGCGTCTTCGAGCACCCCGACTACGCCGGAGGCACCCGCGCGATCGCGCAGGCCCTCGTCGACAGCGACGCGTTCACCGTCGTCGGCGGTGGCGACTCCGCCGCCGCCGTGCGCACGCTCGGCTTCGACGAGAACGCTTTCGGCCACATCTCGACCGGTGGCGGCGCCTCCCTCGAATACCTCGAGGGCAAGGCGCTCCCCGGCCTCGCCGCACTGGAGGTCTGACCCTCAATGACCACGCGCACCCCGCTCATGGCGGGCAACTGGAAGATGAACCTCAACCACCTCGAGGCCATCGCGCATGTCCAGAAGCTCGCCTTCGCGCTCGCCGACAAGGACTTCGACGCCGTCGAGGTGGCGGTCCTGCCGCCCTTCGTCGACCTGCGGTCCGTCCAGACCCTGGTCGACAGCGACAAGCTGAAGATCAAGTACGGCGCCCAGGACATCTCGGCGCACGACTCCGGTGCCTACACCGGTGAGGTCTCCGGCCCGATGCTGGCCAAGCTGTCCTGCACCTTCGTGGCCGTGGGCCACAGCGAGCGCCGCCAGTACCACGGCGAGAGCGACGAGCTCTGCAACGCCAAGGTCAAGGCCGCCTACCGGCACGGGATCACCCCGATCCTGTGCGTCGGCGAGGGTCTGGACGTCCGCAAGGCCGGCCGCCAGGTCGAGCACACGCTCGCCCAGGTCGACGGCGGCCTCAAGGACGTACCGGCCGAGCAGGTCGAGTCCATCGTGATCGCGTACGAGCCCGTCTGGGCCATCGGGACCGGCGAGGTCGCCACCCCCGAGGACGCCCAGGAGGTCTGCGGGGCGATCCGCGGCCGCCTGGCCGAGCTGTACTCGCAGGAGCTGGCCGACAAGGTCCGCATCCAGTACGGCGGATCCGTCAAGGCCGGCAACATCGCCGCGATCATGGCCCAGCCCGACGTCGACGGCGCCCTGATCGGCGGCGCGGCGCTGGACGTGGACGAGTTCGTCAAGATCGTCAGGTTCCGGGACCAGTAGAGCCCGGCCGTCCCGCCGCGAGTATGCGGCGGGACGGATCCGTCGTACCCTTGCGGGGGCCAGGGGGCTGCACCACCAGCCACTGGCCCCCGCGCACGTCCCAGCAGAGCCGGAAAGCCAGAAAAGCCAGAAAGTAGGAATCAGCCGTGATTTTGGGGTTCTCGATCGCCCTGATCGTCTTCAGCGCCCTGCTGATGCTGCTCGTGCTGATGCACAAGGGCAAGGGCGGTGGCCTTTCCGACATGTTCGGCGGCGGCATGCAGTCGTCGGTCGGCGGCTCCTCGGTCGCCGAGCGCAACCTGGACCGCATCACCGTCGTGGTCGGTCTGCTCTGGTTCGCCTGCATCGTCGCGCTGGGCCTGCTGCGGAAGTAATCCGGAAGCCGACCGTTCCGGCCATTGTGCCGGTCCGGCCCGCCCCCTCCGGCCTATCATGGGCTTCTGCGGGGGCGCCCCCTCCAGTTGCTGGACGGCCGCCCGGCCTTACGTAGACTTGGGCGCCCGCAGCGGAATACCCCTCACGCTCCGCGGCACCATCAGGCAGGGAGTTACGACCGTGGCAAGTGGCAACGCGATCCGTGGAAGTCGGGTCGGAGCGGGGCCGATGGGCGAGGCCGAGCGCGGCGAATCCGCGCCCCGCCTGCGCATCTCCTTCTGGTGCTCGAACGGGCACGAGACGCAGCCGAGCTTCGCCAGCGACGCGCAGGTGCCGGACACCTGGGACTGCCCGCGCTGCGGGTTCCCGGCAGGCCAGGACCGGGACAACCCGCCGGCGCCGCCGCGCACCGAACCGTACAAGACGCACCTGGCGTACGTGCGGGAACGGCGCACCGACGCCGACGGCGAGGCGATCCTCGCCGAGGCGCTCGCCAAACTCCGGGGCGAGATCTGAGAGTCGGCCCTCGCCGGTCGCACTCGAAAGCGACTTGGGGCCCGGCCCGTGGGAGAGACAATCCCGCGGGCCGGGCCCCTTTGTGCGCGTTGTCCCCCTTCGGATCCCTTAGGTTGGGGCGTGGCGGGGCACAACAGGACGGAAGAAGTGGGTTGATGTCCGAGATGAACGCAGACAGCCGTAGGACGAGGCTCAACCGGACGCCCGAGTGGCTGGCACTCGGAAAGCACCGGGAAGCGCTGGGGCAGACGCATCTGCGGGAGCTGTTCGAGACGAATCCGGGCCGGGGCACCGGCTACACGCTGCGGGTCGGGGACCTGTACATCGACTATTCGAAGCACCTCGTCACCGACGAGACGCTCACGCTGCTGCGCGAACTGGCGTCGGCGACCGGCGTGGCCGAGCTGCGCGACGCGATGTTCCGCGGCGAGAAGATCAACACGACGGAGGACCGGGCGGTCCTGCACACCGCCCTGCGCGCGCCCCGGGACGCGGTGGTCGAGGTGGACGGCGAGAACGTCGTGCCCGCCGTGCACGCCGTCCTCGACAAGATGGCCGCCTTCTCGGAGCAGGTCAGGTCGGGGGAGTGGACCGGGTTCACCGGCAAGCGCATCAAGAACGTCGTCAACATCGGCATCGGCGGCTCCGACCTCGGTCCGGCCATGGCCTACGAGGCGCTGCGCGCCTTCAGCGACCGCGGGCTGACCCTGCGGTTCGTGTCCAACGTGGACGGCGCCGACCTGCACGAGGCGGTACGGGAACTGGATCCCGCCGAGACGCTGTTCATCATCGCCTCCAAGACGTTCACGACGATCGAGACCATCACCAACGCCACCTCTGCGCGCAGCTGGCTGCTGGCCGGACTGGGCGCCGAAGACGCCGCGGTGGCACGGCACTTCGTGGCGCTGTCGACCAACGCCGAGAAGGTCCAGGAGTTCGGCATCGACCCGGACAACATGTTCGAGTTCTGGGACTGGGTCGGCGGCCGCTACTCCTTCGACTCGGCCATCGGCCTCTCGCTGATGATCGCGATCGGCCCGGACGCCTTCCGGGAGATGCTGGGCGGTTTCCACGCCATGGACCAGCACTTCCGTACGGCCCCGCCGGAGCGGAACGCGCCCCTGCTGATGGGCCTGCTGGGCGTCTGGTACGTGGGCTTCTTCGACGCGCAGTCGCACGCGGTGCTGCCCTACAGCCACTACCTCTCGCGGTTCACGGCGTACTTGCAGCAGTTGGACATGGAGTCCAACGGCAAGTCCGTGGACCGGGACGGCGAGCCGGTGGACTGGGACACCGGTCCGGTGGTCTGGGGCACGCCGGGCACCAACGGACAGCACGCGTACTACCAGTTGATCCACCAGGGCACCCGGATGATCCCGGCCGACTTCATCGGCTTCGCCCGCCCGGTGGCGGAACTGGAGCCGGAGCCGGCGGCCCAGCACGACCTGCTGATGGCGAACTTCTTCGCGCAGACCCAGGCGCTGGCCTTCGGCAAGACGGCGGAGGAGGTGCGGGCGGAGGGCGTTGCCGAAGCGCTGGTCCCGCACAGGACGTTCCGGGGCAACCACCCGACGACGACGATCCTGGCGAACGAGCTGACGCCGGCGGTACTCGGCCAGCTGATCGCCCTGTACGAGCACAAGGTGTTCGTACAGGGCGCGGTGTGGAACATCGACTCCTTCGACCAGTGGGGTGTGGAACTGGGGAAGGTGCTGGCCAAGCAGGTCGAGCCGGCCCTGGTCGACGGCTCCCACATGGAGGGCCTCGACCCGTCCACCCGGGCGCTGGTGTCCACCTACCGCGAGCTGCGCGGCCGGGCCTGATCCGGAAGCGGGTGCGGGGGCGCCGGGCCCCCGCACCCCGCGTCCGGGGCCGTTTGTCAGGCCGAGGCCGGCGGGTAGAGCGCCGGAGGCAGCTTCGCCGCCGCCGCGCGGTCCAGCAGCCACAGGGTGCGGCTGCGCCCGTACGCCGCCGCGGCCGGGGCCTGCGCCTCGCCGGCGCCGCCGAGCGCGAGGGCCACCGCGCCCGCCTTGTCCTCGCCCGCCGCCAGCAGCCAGACCTCGCGCGCCGCGCGGATCGCCGGGAGGGTCAGCGAGACCCGGGTCGGCGGCGGCTTGGGCGCCCCGTGCACCCCGACCACCGTACGGTCGGCCTCGCGCGCCGCCGGGTGCTCGGGGAAGAGGGACGCCACGTGCGTGTCCGGGCCCACGCCCAGCATCAGCACGTCGAAGCGGGGGACCGGCCCGTGGTCCTCGGGCCCCGCGGCCTTTCGGAGCTCCTCGGCGTAGGCCGCCGCCGCCGCGTCCACGTCCGCCCCGTACGGGCCGTCCGAGGCCGGCATCACGTGGACGCGCGCCGGGTCGACGGGGACGGAGTCCAGGAGCGCCTCGCGGGCCTGGACGTGATTGCGCTCGGGGTCGTCGGCGGGGACGTAGCGCTCGTCGCCCCACCACAGGTCCAGCCGGGACCAGTCGATCGCGTCCCGGGCCGGGGCCGCGGCGAGCGCCGCGAGCAGCCCGTTGCCGTTGCGGCCTCCGGTCAGCACCACCGAGGCGCTGCCGCGGGCCGCCTGCGCGTCCACGACCTTCGTGATGAGCCGGGCCGCGGTGGCCTGCGCCATCAGCTCCTTGTCCCGGTGGACGACGACCTGGGGAGTCGTCATACCCATGTGTGTGCCGCCTTCTTGCTCGTGCCTGGCGTACGTGCCGGACGTACCCGGCGCCGGACGGAAAGGGAGCGGCCGCCGGCGGGCCCCCCCCCCCACGCGCCCCCCGCCGCCGCCGGCCCCGAGCCCCCCGCCCCCCACCCGGCCGGCGGGCACCTGCCCACGAACGGCAGCCCGCTCTACGCGATCGGGTCCGGCGTCGACTGGCTGCGCACC
>NZ_JBSGYT010000011.1:0-78013 GCF_053610645.1 Streptomyces sp. NPDC054883
GCGGGTATCCGCTGCGCGGAGCCTGTCCGCAGAATCCAGCCTCGCCGGCGTTTGAGGCGCGGGGTGCGGGGCGGAGCCCCGCGAGGCCCGGGCGGAGCCCGGGGGCGCTTGCGCGGCGGCGCCGCAGCCGGTCAGGCCCCGGCCCGGGCGCGGGCAGGACGCGCGGGCCGGGCCGTCAGGGTTCGCGGAGGGCCGAGAGCTGGGTCTCGAACCAGGCCGCCGGCGGCAGGGCCGTGGCCGCCGCGGCCAGGCGCTTCGTCCGCTCCGCCCGCTCCGCCTCCGGCATCGCCAGCGCCGCGTGCAACGCCGCCGCCGTCTCCGACACGTCGTACGGGTTCACCGTCAGCGCGTCCGAGCGGAGCTCCTCGTACGCCCCCGCCCCCGTCGACAGCACCAGCGCGCACCCCGCCTCCGACACCACCGGGATCTCCTTCGCCACCAGGTTCATCCCGTCCCGCACCGGGTTCACCAGCGCCACGTCCGCCATCCGGTACGCCGCCAGCGAGCGCGCGAAGTCGTCCTCCACCGACACCAGCACCGGCTGCCACTGCGCCGTCCCCAGCTCCGCGTTGATCTCCGCCGCCAGCTCCCGCACCGCCGCCGTGTACTCCCGGTACACCGCCAGGTCCTGCCGCGAGGGGTACGCCGACGCCATGTGCACCACCCGTTCGCGCCATTCCGGGTGCGTCGTCAGCAGCTCCCGGTACGCCAACAGGCCGCGCAGGATGTTCTTGGACAGCTCCGTCCGGTCCACCCGGACGATCGTCTTGCGGTCCCCGACCTCCGCCCGCAGCCCGGCCAGCTTGTCGTCGACTTCCGGCCGGTGCGCCAGCGCCCGCAGGTCGTCGCCGTCCACGCCCAGCGGGAACGCCCGGACCTCGGTCGTGCGCCGCGGCCACACCGACTCCCGCCGGTGCTCCACGCGCCCCTCCCGGACCTCCTCCGCGCTGCCCTCCGCCCCGTCGAACGGCATCGCCGCCAGGAACGCCCGCGCCCATTCCGCGGTGTGGAAGCCCAGCAGGTCCGCCCCGAGCATCCCCCAGGTCAGCTCCTCCAGCACGTACCGCGGCAGCATCCGCAGGACGTCGGGCGAGGCCCACGGGGTGTGCGTGAAGTGCGCGATCCGCAGGTCGGGCCGCAGCACGCGCAGCATGCCCGGCACCAGCGCCAGCTGGTAGTCCTGGACGAGCACCGCCGCGCCCTCGCCGGCCTCCGCCGCCAGCGCGTCCGCGAAGGCCCGGTTGTACAGGAGGTACGCGTCCCAGCGCCGCCGGAACTCCGCGTCGAAGACCGGCTCGCGCGGGATGTCGTACAGGTGGTGGTGGGTGAACCAGAGCACCGAGTTCGCGATGCCGTTGTACGCGGCGTCGTACACCGCGGGATCGATGTCCAGCATCCGGACGCCGGGCTCGGAAACCCCCCTCCGCACCGCTTCCCGGTCACCCTCCGACAGCGCGGCGCAGATCCACACCGCGTCCGGCTGCTCCGCGAGCGCCGCGGAGAGGCCGGAGACGAGACCGCCGCCGCCGCGCCGGGCGCTGAGGGTGCCGTCGGGGGCGTGGGCGTACGAAAGGGGGCCGCGGTTCGCGGCGACGAGTACCTGGGAAGCCATGCCGCGAACCTAACCCCGCCGCAGGCGCCTCAAACCCGCCGCGGCGTCACGCCACGCCGCATCACGCCACGCGGCGGACCGCGTACTCCTCGACCTCCAGCATCGGCGGCCGTTCCTCGGTGTCCACGGCGTGCGTGCGCGCCACGAAGCCGTCCGGGCCCCGCTCGAACTGGGTCAGGGCGGGGCGTACCGGGGGGTACCCCCAGCGGTAGCCGGGGGAGTGCCCGCGCGAGAGCCGCAGCTGCGCCGTGCGGTAGATCGCCGCGGCCATCCGGCCGAGTGCCTGCCCGTCCTGGTGGCGGTGCAGCCGTACGCCGACGTCCACCTGGGCCAGTGCGTCCAGCCCGACCGTGTGCAGCGCGTCGACCAGCAGGCCCAGCTCCACGCCGTAGCCGACGGGGAAGGGGAGACGTTCCAGCAGGGAGCGCCGTACGGCGTACTCGCCGCCCAGCGGCTGGACGAAGCCGGCCAGCTGCGGCCAGTGCAGGTTCAGCAGGGGCCGGGCCACCAGTTCCGTGACGCGGCCGCCCTGCCCCGGCGCGTCGCCGAGCGGCCGGTCGTACATCGCCTTGACGAACTGCACGTCCGGTTCGGTCAGCAGCGGGCCGACGATGCCGGAGACGAAGGCGGACGAGAAGTCCCGCAGGTCGGCGTCCACGAAGCAGACGATGTCCCCGGTGGTGGCGAGCAGCGAGCGCCACAGCACCTCGCCCTTGCCGGGCACCGCCGGGAGCCGCGGCAGCACCGCGTCGCGGTGCACCACCCGCGCCCCGGCCTTCGCGGCCACCTCGGCCGTACGGTCGCTCGACCCGGAGTCGACCACCACCAGCTCGTCCACCAGGGGGAGCGGCAGCCCCTCGATCAGGTCGCGGCGGATCACCTCGACTATGGCGCCGACCGTGGCCTCCTCGTCGAGCGCGGGCAGCACCACGCTGACCGTGGCGCCCGACGCGCGCTTGCGGTCGAGCAGCCGGTCGAGCGGCCGGTCGGCGGCGGACCAGGAGCGGTCTGCCAGCCAGCGCTCCACCTCTTCCAGCACCCTCGGTACTCCCTGCATCGTCGCTTGTTTGGACCGGTTTGTGATCCATCTCGCGGTTCGGACGGCTGTCTCAACCGGCCGCCCCTTCGGTTACAGTCTTGAACAACGCGAAGGACCACGGCATGCCGGGGTCCTCGCGCACAAATGCCCGGGAGCGCCATAGAGCGCGCGGCCCGGTGCCATACCGCTCATCCAGAGGGGCAGAGGGACACGGCCCGTTGAAGCCCCGGCAACCCTCCAGTCGGTTCTCGCGATGCGTTTTCGACGCACCCCCGCGAGGTCCCCGGCTAGGGAAGGTGCCAATTCCGTCTCATGGCGAAGTGCGCCATGGGGAAGATGAGGAGAAAGGGCCTCGCCATCATGGCTGCACAGACTGTCGCCACCTCTGTTGATCTCGGACCCGCCACCGGCCTTTCCTGTCGCGAGTGCGGTACCCGCTTCGAGCTCGGACCCATCTTCGCGTGCGTCGAGTGTTTCGGACCTCTGGAAGTCGCCTACGACCTCCCGACCGGCGACCCCGAGGCCCTGCGCGCCGCGATCGAGGCCGGGCCGGACAACATCTGGCGCTACGCCCCGCTGCTGCCCGTCCCCGCGGACGTGGCCTCCAAGCCGAGCCTCAACCCGGGCTTCACCAAGCTGGTGGACGCGGCCAACCTGGCCAAGGAGCTGGGCGTCACCGGCAAGCTCTACGTCAAGGACGACTCCGGCAACCCGACGCACTCCTTCAAGGACCGCGTCGTGGCCATCGCCGTCGAGGCCGCCCGCGCGTTCGGCTACACCACCCTCTCCTGCTCCTCCACGGGCAACCTGGCCGGCGCCGTCGGCGCCGCGGCCGCCCGGGCCGGCTTCCGCTCCTGCGTGTTCATCCCGCACGACCTGGAACAGGGCAAGGTCGTCATGGCCGGTGTCTACGGCGGCGACCTCGTCGGCATCGAGGGCAACTACGACGACGTCAACCGCTTCTGCTCCGAGCTCATCGGCGACCCGCTGGGCGAGGGCTGGGGCTTCGTCAACGTCAACCTGCGCCCGTACTACGGCGAGGGTTCCAAGACGCTGGCGTACGAGATCTGCGAGCAGCTCGGCTGGCAGCTGCCGGACCAGATCGTGATCCCCATCGCGTCCGGCTCGCAGCTGACGAAGATCGACAAGGGGCTCCAGGAGCTGATCAAGCTCGGGCTGGTCGAGGACAAGCCGTACAAGATCTTCGGCGCGCAGGCCGAGGGCTGCTCGCCCGTGTCGACCGCCTTCAAGGCGGGACACGAGGTGGTGCGCCCGCAGAAGCCGAACACGATCGCCAAGTCCCTGGCGATCGGCAACCCGGCGGACGGTCCGTACGTCCTGGACATCGCCCGGCGCACCGGCGGTTACGTCGAGGACGTAAACGACGAGCAGGTGGTCGAGGCCATCAAGATCCTCGCGCGGGCCGAGGGCATCTTCGCCGAGACCGCGGGCGGCGTGACCGTCGGCGTGACGAAGAAGCTCATCGAGAACGGGCAGCTCGACCCCTCGCTGACCACGGTCGTCCTCAACACCGGCGACGGTCTCAAGACCCTGGAGGCGGTGGCCTCGGACAGCGGCCAGACCGCCACCATCCGTCCCAGCCTGGACGCGTTCCGCGCCGCCGGCCTGGCCTGAGGCCCGATCCACCCCTCCTGTTCCCGGAAAGGCAATAGCGCCATGAGCGTCAACGTCCGCATCCCCACCATCCTGCGCACCTACACCGGTGGCAAGGCCGAGGTCTCCGCCGAGGGCACGACCCTCTCCGAGGTCATCGAGTCCCTGGAGAAGAACCACCCGGGCATCGCGGCCCGCGTCCTGGACGACCAGGGCAAGCTGCGCCGGTTCGTGAACGTCTACGTCAACGACGACGACGTGCGCTTCGAGGGCGGCCTGCAGACGGCGACGCCGGACGGCGCGGGGGTCTCGATCATCCCCGCCGTGGCCGGCGGCTGCTGACGCCCGGCTGCCCACGCCCGCCTTCCCAGCGGAGTCACACCTGAATTGCCCCCTCCGGTAAAAGCGGAGGGGGCAATTCTGGTTGGTTGGGCGCGGTAGAGTTTGGGAAGTCCCCTCCGTTGTTCTTGCCCGCCGCATATGAGCGGGCCGCCGGATGGTTGACATTGAGTCAACATGCACGCCTGGTATGGGCCTTTGATGCCGGATGTCGGGCCCGAGTTGCCCGGGAATATGCCTAAATTTCACGTGATTTCCATATTCCTTCTTGTCCGGAATTCTCGTCGGATTGACCTGTTGCAGACAGCACCGGTGCGGATACATTCAGCCGCGGTCGAGGCGTTCCGGCGCAAGTTCTGACCCGGGTCCGCGAAGTGCGGTCCTGCGCAAGGGCCAGTAATAGGGGAGTTAGGCATGGCTCAGGGCACCGTCAAGTGGTTCAACGCGGAGAAGGGCTACGGCTTCATCGCGGTCGACGGTGGTGCGGATGTGTTCGTCCACTACAGCGCCATCCAGATGGACGGGTACCGCACCCTTGAAGAGGGTCAGCGGGTCGAGTTCGAGATCTCGCAGGGCCAGAAGGGTCCTCAGGCGGACATGGTCAAGCTCGCACTCGGCTGACCCGGCGCGATCGACCACCGACGCAACAGGTCTCAAGGACCACACACGCACGTGGGGCCCACATCCCGGACACGGGACGTGGGCCCCACGTGCGTCCCGGCCGGGGACTTCGCCCGGCGTTGCCCGAAGCCGCTTGCACTCGACGGGGTCGAGTGCTAATCATTGGCGTTAGCACTCTCCAGGTGAGAGTGCTACTAAAACGAGGACCGGGTCGGTGAGGCCCAAGGGTCCGGCGGGAAGGAACCGTCGGGCTCGTCGGCCGTCCGTCGCGGGCGCGGGCGCGGTCCAGGAGCAATCCACCCCAGTCCTGGAGGACCACTTCAGATGGCCAAGATCATCGCATTCAACGAGGAGGCCCGGCGCGGTCTCGAGCGTGGCATGAACCAGCTCGCCGACGCCGTCAAGGTCACCCTTGGCCCCAAGGGTCGCAACGTCGTCCTTGAGAAGAAGTGGGGCGCCCCCACGATCACCAACGATGGTGTCTCCATCGCCAAGGAGATCGAGCTCGAGGACCCGTACGAGAAGATCGGCGCCGAGCTGGTCAAGGAAGTCGCCAAGAAGACGGACGACGTCGCGGGCGACGGTACGACCACCGCCACCGTGCTGGCCCAGGCACTGGTCCGCGAGGGCCTGCGCAACGTGGCCGCCGGCGCCAACCCGATGGCCCTCAAGCGTGGTATCGAGAAGGCCGTCGAGGCCGTCTCCGCCGCCCTGCTCGCGCAGGCCAAGGATGTCGAGACCAAGGAGCAGATCGCTTCGACGGCCTCCATCTCCGCCGCCGACACCCAGATCGGCGAGCTCATCGCCGAGGCCATGGACAAGGTCGGCAAGGAAGGCGTCATCACCGTCGAGGAGTCCCAGACCTTCGGTCTGGAGCTGGAACTCACCGAGGGCATGCGCTTCGACAAGGGCTACATCTCGGCGTACTTCGCCACCGACATGGAGCGTATGGAGGCGTCGCTCGACGACCCGTACATCCTGATCGTCAACTCCAAGATCGGCTCGGTCAAGGACCTGCTGCCGCTCCTGGAGAAGGTCATGCAGTCCGGCAAGCCGCTGCTGATCATCGCCGAGGACGTCGAGGGCGAGGCCCTGTCGACCCTGGTCGTCAACAAGATCCGCGGCACCTTCAAGTCCGTCGCCGTCAAGGCCCCGGGCTTCGGTGACCGCCGCAAGGCCATGCTCGGTGACATCGCCATCCTCACGGGCGGCACCGTCATCTCCGAGGAGGTCGGCCTCAAGCTGGAGAACGCCGGTCTCGACCTGCTCGGCCGCGCCCGCAAGGTCGTCATCACCAAGGACGAGACGACCATCGTCGACGGCTCCGGTGACAGCGACCAGGTCCAGGGCCGCGTCAACCAGATCCGCGCCGAGATCGAGAACTCCGACTCGGACTACGACCGCGAGAAGCTCCAGGAGCGCCTCGCGAAGCTGGCCGGCGGCGTGGCCGTCATCAAGGCCGGTGCCGCGACCGAGGTCGAGCTCAAGGAGCGCAAGCACCGCATCGAGGACGCCGTTCGCAACGCGAAGGCGGCCGTCGAAGAGGGCATCGTCGCCGGTGGTGGCGTGGCCCTGCTCCAGGCCTCCTCGGTCTTCGAGAAGCTGGAGCTCACCGGTGACGAGGCGACCGGCGCCAACGCCGTGAAGCTCGCGCTGGAGGCCCCGCTCAAGCAGATCGCCGTCAACGGTGGTCTCGAGGGTGGCGTCGTCGTCGAGAAGGTGCGCAACCTCCCGATCGGCCACGGCCTGAACGCCGCGACCGGCGAGTACGTGGACATGATCGCCGAGGGCATCATCGACCCGGCGAAGGTCACGCGCTCCGCGCTGCAGAACGCCGCGTCGATCGCCGCGCTGTTCCTGACCACCGAGGCCGTCATCGCCGACAAGCCCGAGAAGGCCGGCGCCGGTGCGCCGGGCGGCATGCCGGGCGGTGACATGGACTTCTGATCGGCCCCGGCTGATCGGCTGTCCAGTACGCTCCACGTTCCGAGGGCGGCACCCCGATGAGGGGTGCCGCCCTCGGGCGTTCCCGCGGCGCGCCGCTCAGGCGGCGGGCCGCCCGACGAACCTGACCTCTTCCCGGCCTTCGCCCAGGGCGATGTCCAGCGACGCGTCCAGGGCCCGCGCGAGGCGCAGCAGCAGCGGCAACGTGGGTACGGCGTCGGCGCCCTCCACCCGGGAGATTCGCCTGCGTGAGACCAGCCCGCCCGGCCGGCTGCGCCTGCGACAGCCCGAGCACCGTGGCGCAGGTGGTCGCCTGCCCGGCCCCTGGGACGGATCGCCGCCGGGCGGGCGAGTTTGGTTGACTCGGGGGCATGAGCGAAAGCAGCGCACCCTTCGTCAAGATCTGCGGGCTGAAGACCGCGCACGACGTCGACGTGGCCGTGGCGGCCGGGGCCGATGCCGTCGGGTTCGTCTTCGCCCCCGGCAGCCCCCGGACCGTCGACGCCGCCACCGCGCGCGAGCTGGCCGCGCGGGTGCCCGAGGGCGTGCTCACCGTCGGGGTGTTCCGCGGCCAGTCCGTGGCGGAGGTCCGGCGGCTGGCGCGGGAGAGCGCCGTGCGCGGCGTGCAGCTCCACGGCGACGAGGGGCCCGAGTACTACGAGGCCCTGCGCGACCCGGCCCGGACCCTCATCCGCGCCACCGCCACCGCCGTCGCGCGGACCGGCGAATACGGCGAGGACCTGCTGCTGATCGACGCCCCCGACCCCGGCTCCGGCAAGCCGTGGAACTGGGGTTCCGGCGAGTTCACCGCGCCCCGCGGCCGCTGGCTGCTGGCGGGCGGCCTCGACCCCGCCAACGTGCGGGCGGCCCTGCTGGCGACCGGCGCATGGGGCGTGGACGTCTCCAGCGGCGTGGAACAGGAGCGCGGAGTGAAGTCACCGGAGCTCATCCGCGCGTTCCTCGCGGCGGCCCGCGACCCCAGTTGCTGAAAGCAACCGTGCGACTACCCAGCGCGAGGAATCCGGCATGGCCCGCTCCGCTGCCGGGCAGACACCCTGCATGGACACGGACCTGCTCGGCTGGCTGGGGCGCCTGACGTCCCGCTTCGCCCCGGGGGGCGGTGGCGGAGCGACGGTACCCGCACCCCGCCGCGCCCCCGTCTTCACCGCCGACTTCGCCTCCCCCACCCAATGGGTCGCCGGACGCTCCTGGGCGTATCCCGACGGCGGCCCCGTCAACCCCGGCGACAACAAGCTCGACCACCTCGTCGAGGACCCCGCCTACAGCCGCGGCGGCGTCTTCCGCGCCACCCGCCGCCCGGACGGCAACTGGGACACCGGCCTGCTCACCACCGAGGGCAGCGACGAGGGCTTCATGGTGCGCACCGGCGACGTGCTGGAGGCGCGGGTACGGCTCCCGGCGGAGCTGGGGGCCTGGCCCGCGATCTGGACCTGGCGGGACGGCGGCCAGGAGATCGACGTCTTCGAGTACCACCCCGACAACCCCGACCTGCTGGAACTCTCCAACCACGTCCGCGAGGCGCACCGCTACCACCGCGACCCCTCGGTCCGGCCCGGTGCGTGGGTGGACCTGAGCGTGGAGTTCGGGCGCAACTCGGTCGTCTGGCGGGTCAACGGCGCCCAGGTCTTCTCCGACCGCCGGGGCGTGGGCCGCGGCTGGCGGGCGTACCTCATCGTCAACCTGTCGGTGTGCGCGGGCAACTACCATCCGGCGCCGGATCCGGAGGTCACGGAGATGTCCTACGAGGTGACCGAACTGCGCGTCTACCGCGGCTAGGACCAGTCCCCAACCCCTGCGGCCGGCCCCCGGCCGTGGGGGCGCACGTCCTCGTGCCCCGCCGAGCACGACCCCGGCCTGGTGGTTTCATGGCGGTGTGCCGGACGATCTCGCCGGTGCCAGGTCGCGGCGACTGCCCGGCGCCGGCGGTCCCGCGACGGCAATGAGTGCTCACTCATCCGCCGGTCACCGCAGGAGCGGCAGGTCAGGGAGACGGCCGCGGCAGGGAGTTCAGCAGGGCGGCGCCGCGTTGGGCGTCGTCGATGCTGACCGCGAAGTCCCGGCCGTGGGAGCGGATCACGAGGCAGGGGCCGCCCCGGACCATCACCGTCGTACCGAGCCTGCTCACGCGGTAGCCCCAGCCGCCGACCTGCGAGGGCCGGCGCTCCTCCACGCGGGCCGGGGCGTCGATCTCGGCCGGGGACCAGCGCCGCACGGGCCGCCCGACGGGGCCGTACGCCACTTCCAGCGCCCGCCCGGTCACCCGTACGGTCACGGAGGCGAACACCAGGAGCAGCAGGGACGACAGGAGCAGCACCACGATCGGCACCCACACCATCACCACCGACCCGGCCAGCCCGGCGGCCGCGAACCCGACCGCGATGAGTCCGAGGACGAGGGCCGTCGCCTGCATCCACCGGTTCGACGCGTGTGACCGCCACAGGATCTGTTCGGCGTGAGCCATGACGCCTCCACGATCGGTCGTCGGGAGCCGCCCCCGGCGTCTCCCTTCCCACCAGTCTCCCCCCGAAGGGCTCCGCCGGCCCCGGCGTACGGTGGGGAGGGAGGGGAGGCGAGCCCCGGGAGGCCGGCGATGAGCGACGAACGTGACGCGTTCCTGGACTGGGCCCGCTCCCGGCTGCGGGACGCCGAGGTGGCCCTGCACAACGGGGACGCCGGGCCGCGCTTCGCGATCTGGTCCCGGCAGGAGCCGGTCTCGGTGCTGGGCGCCTGGATGTCTGCCGTCGGGTACGAGGAGGTCAGCGCGCTCTTCCACAAGCTGGCGGAGTCGTTCTCGGACTGCACCTCGTACGAGCACGAGATCATCGCGGCCGACGTGGCCGGCGACATGGCCTACACCGTCGGGTACGAGCGCACGCGGGCCTCCGTCAACGGCGAGCCGCGCCGGTACGTCCTGCGCGCGACCCAGGTCTACCGCCGCGAGGACGGCGACTGGAAGGTCGCCCACCGGCACGCGGACACGCTGGAGGCCGACCAGACCTGAGGCCGGCCGGTTCAGGCGGGGGTGCCGAACGAGGAGCCGATGCCGTCCTCCTCGATGGACTCCACCAGGGGGTTCGCCCGCAGGGCGGTGACCTGGGCGGGGGAGAGCGGGGCGGCGAATCCGTTCATCGCGGTGTGGAAGACGTGGACCGGCGTGACCCCGTGATGACCCGCCACGAGGGCCGGGTCCAGGCCCCGCCGCACGGTCACGAGGTACGTCGGCCACTCGGCCGCAGCCGCGACGGGCGCGGGCTGCGGCGCGTCGGCGGCGGTGGCGGCGGTGACGGGAAGGGCGGTCACGGCGGCGAGGGCGGTGACGGCGACGGCCGTCCGGCGGGTCCAACCCGGTCGATTGCGCATGGGGGCGACGCCATCACGCGCGGGTGTCCCGGTCAACGACGCGCCGCGGCGTGGCCCCGCCCGCCGGTGGTGAACGCCGAATGCGCCCCCTCGTGCGCGCCGCGCGAGCTGGGCCGTACGGGCGAACTTCCGGGGGACGGGCGGGATGTCGGCGTTCAGTTGGGAGGGCCGGGTGCGGCAAGGGGGCTGATCGTTTCCGCAGTTTGTGCGATGGACACCCGCGCCCGGTTCGGCCTGTTCGGCCAACCGGGAGCGCACCCTCAAGTCGCGCCGATCGGTGCCCGATGCAGGGGGAGCCGCGCTCAGCTCCGCGACGTCTCGTCCGTGAGGTGGCGGGCTCACCCTTCCGCCGACTCCCCGGGAGTTCCTTCCATGCGCCTGCTCGCCCGTGTGACGACCGCCGCGCTCCTCGCGACGACCCCGGCGTTCGCCGGCACCGCGTCCGCCGCCGCCCCCGAGCCGACCCCGGCCCCGCTGATCGCCTCGGCGAACGCGGTGCCCGGCCAGTACATCGTGACCCTGGAGAAGGGCGTGGACGCGGCCGCGCTGACGAAGAAGCTGGGCCTGAAGGCCACGTTCCTCTACAGCGCGGCCATGAACGGCTTCGCCGTCAAGATGACCCCGCTCCAGCTGCGGATCGCCCGGGTGGCCCTCGGGGTGAAGTCGGTCGAGGAGGACACCAAGGTGTCGGCGGTGTCGACCCTCTCGGACCAGGACGACGGCCTGGCGCTGAGCGCCCCGACCTCCCTCTGGGGTCTGGACCGGATCGACCAGAAGGTCCTGCCGCTCGACGGCAGCTACACCACCGCGGGCAACGGGGCCGGCGTGACGGCTTACATCCTGGACACCGGGATCGACTACAACCACGACGAGTTCGGCGGACGCGCGACCTTCGGCTTCGACGCCATGGGCGACGGCAAGCAGGGCATGGACTGCCAGGGCCACGGCACGCACGTCGCGGGAACGGTCGCCGGCAAGACGTACGGCGTCGCGCGCAAGGCCAACCTCGTCTCCGTCCGGGTCCTGGGATGCGACGGCACGGGCACGTTCTCGGGCATCATCGCCGGCCTCGACTGGGTGGCCAAGAACGCCAAGCAGCCCGCCGTCCTGAACGCCTCCCTCGGCGGTGACAGGTCGGCGGCCCTCAACGACGCCGCCACGGCACTCTCCGACGCGGGCGTCCTGCCGGTCGTCGCGGCGGGCAACTCCTCGAAGGACGCCTGCCTCGTCTCACCCGCCTCGGCGGCGCGCGTGGTGACGGTCGGCGCGACGAACAAGTACGACGAGGAGACCGACTTCTCCAACTTCGGTACGTGCCTCACCCTGTACGCGCCGGGCCAGGACATCACCTCCGCGAAGCTCGGCGGCGGCAGCGTGGCCGAGAACGGTACGTCGATGGCCTCGCCGCACGTCGCCGGCGTCGCGGTGCTCTACAAGCAGGCGCACCCGGCCGCGACCCCGGCGGAGATCGCCGAGTTCCTGAGCGTCGGGTCCAGCAAGGACGTGCTGAGCTCCGTCGGCAAGGGCAGCGCCAACGAGCTGCTCTTCACCCACGGTCTCTGAGCGACCCCACGAAGTCGGCCCAGGCCCGTGCGTGGAACACCACGTGCGGGCCTTCGGGCTGCTTGGAGTCCCGGACGGGGACGATGTGGGGGTGGCCGTCGGCTGATACGCGCGGAAGACGGCACGCGCGTATGCCTCCGTCTGCAACGGACCCGGGATGATCAGCGGTGCGTACGCGCGGAGGGTCTTCGCCAGAGCCTCCGCCTCGGCCGCCGCCGCGAAGTGGTCCGGGTACTTGGACTTGGCCGCCGCCTCGCAGTTGCGGGCGAAGAAGCCGTCCGTGTTGAGGATGTCGTCTATCTGGCGGGCGACATCGAGGGCATCCGGCGCGTCCCGGCTTCGAGCTGGCCGATGAACGAGCCGCTGACGAAGAGCCGTTCGGCCGGTTCGGCCTGGGTGTGGCCCGCGCGTTCGTGCGCCACGCGGAGTTCGGCGCCCAGCAGGGTGCGGGGTGAGCAGGAGGGGTCGAGGTTTTTCGGTCCCGGCATGGCAACTCCTGGTCCAACAGGTGCGTTTGTGCACCGCCCGACGTTGAAAGGCTAGCTACCGAGTAGCCACTCTGTGTGCAGGACGCGATTACTCAGAGCGAAAGGAACGTGTCATGGTGCTCTCGCCCAAGGAACGCATGCTGGCAGCGGAGGAAGCCGTGGGGCAGTTGAAAGAGGCCCTCGGTGATGTGGGCGTGGTGTTCCCTTCGCTCGGCGTGGACGGGGTGTCGGCGGCCGGGACGTACGGGCTTCCGCTGGTCGACCTCGGGCGCTGCAACCTGGACACCGCGCTGCGGCTGGTCGCCGTACTGCACGAGCGGGCCCGCCCGTGACCGGTGACGAACGCGCGCGGTGCGAAGCCGTCTTGAAGGGGCTGGCGGAGGCCGCGCGCGGGTGGGAGTTCGAGCTGGCGTGGAAGCTCTGCTGGCTGGAGAAGGGGATGTTCAGAGCCGGGTGGAAGCGTGCGGGCATGGGCCTTTCGGTGCGGGTCGCGCAGGACGCGCGCAACGGGTTGTGGACCGCTGTCGGGGACGACGGGAAGCGGAGGGTGAGCGAGACGGCCGACACGGCGGACGAGGCGACGGCCTTGGTCCAGGAGGCGTTCGGCATCAAGGCCTGGCGTCCGCAGCCGCCTCCGCCGCCCGGCTGGCAGCGGTTCTCGCTGGTCCACAGTCCGGCCGACGAGTGCCCGGGGTTCGATGACCGGCGTTATGACGCCATCAAGGCCCGGCCGCCGACCGGGTGCGTGGTGGAGGACTTCGGCGGCTGCTTCGGGCTCCGCTGCGAGCGGCCGGGGGCCCGGCTGCTCGACGCGGTGGCCCCGTTGTGCGGGGAGATCCGGGCCGGACACGGACTGCTGATGTCGGGACTCGGGATCGAGCGGCTGTGGGAGTGGTCGCAGGACGGCACGGACGGCTGGGGCGCCGAGATCGTGGGCCAGCTGCTGCTGATGGCCGCCGAACGGGGGCCGAAGCTGGGGTACTCGGTGGACGACCTGGTGGCGTACCTGCGCACTGCGGCAGGGGTGCGCGGGGCGTGATCAGGGGCTGCGGACGTACTCGACCTGGGCGAGGGGGGCGCCGTCGCCGAAATCGTGGGGGCGTACGGCGCCGGACTCGGTGAAGCCGGACTTGGTGTAGAAGCGGCGGGAGCGCGGGGTGTCGCGCAGGGTCCACAGGTGGGCCCCGCCGTACCCGGCCCCGTGCAGGCGGTCCAGCGTCGCCGTCATGAGGGCGGCGGCGATGCCGGTGCCCCAGGCGTCGGGGTGGGCGAAGAACGTGCGGATCTCGGCGAGGCCCGGCCGGTCGGGGGACGGGACGGTGAAGGACAGTGCCAGCGGGCGGCCGTCGAGTGCGGCGAGCAGGATCGTGCCGGTGCCGTCGGCGACGCGGGCGTGCCAGCGGGTGCGGCGGGCGCGGACCTCGCGGGCGGCCCACTCCGGCTCGAAGAAGGGGGCGTACGCCGCCTCCCAGGAGGCGGCGTGGACCTCCCCGAGCGCGTCACCGTCGGAGGGGCCCGCGTTGCGTATCTCGATCATCCGAGCACCCTACGCGGGCCGTTGGGGCCATCAGACCTTGACTGCGAGGAGCCGTTTGCCGCAGAGGGCGGTCAGGTCCTCGGGGTCGGAGGTGAGGACGGTGACGGGCCCCGGTGCCGCGAGGGCGGTGGCGGCCAGCATGGCGTCGATGGCGTACTTGTGGCCGTGGAGGCCGGCCGCGCGCAGCAGGCTCGTGGCCTGGTGGGCGATCTCCTCGGTGACCGGCTCGACCACCATGCGGGACAGGGTCCACTTGAGGGCCGGCACGTTGATCGCAGGGTGCACCACCTCCACGAGGGTGGCCGAGCTGGTGATCACCCGCATGTCGTCGGCCCGGGCGAGGGTCAGCCACCGAGTGACCAGGCGGTCCCGCAGGACGGCCTTGGAGAGTCCCTCGCAGTCGAGCACGAGCGTGCCGCCCGGCGTGGCCGGCTGTGGCGTCATGCGACGCTCCTGTGCTCGTTGCCCTCGCCGGACTGCTCTTCGCGGGCGCGCTGGAGGATTTCGCGGGTGGCCCGGAGTTCCTCTTCGGTGATGGGGCCGTGTTCCGCCTCGGCCACGGCGATGAGCTCGTTCAGGTTGTCCCGTTCGATCTGGCGGGCCACGGCGGCGGTGACGTAGGCGGACAGGCCCGAAGGGCCGCTGCGGGCGCGAGCGGCCTCTGCGACGTCGCGGGGCATCGAGATGGAGTACTTCTGGGTAGGCTCGCTCATGCCACCCATGCTACTTCCGATGCTACCGCCGCGTATTCGGCATAGGGGGAGGAGACGTACATGTGCACGGGCTGCTGGCATATGCGCACCCGCGGGACGGCTTCCGTCCCCGTCAGCCCGAGCGTGTGACGGCAGCGGGGCCGGAGCCGTCGGCTCGGGCCAGCGCCGGTTCCTGCGCCGGGCCGGCGGCCGGGGGAGCGTCCGGGCCGGCGCCGGTGTCGAGGTCCGTCAGCATCTGCGGGGTGAAGCCGAAGAAGTACGTGGCGACGAAGCCCACCGCGTAGCCGACCGCCAGACCGCCCGCGTAGACGCCGATGGCCGGGCCCAGCCCCGACGGGCCGTCCAGCAGCGGGAACAGGGCCCAGCCGGAGGGGCCGATGGCCGTCGAGCCGAAGCCGGCGCCCAGCTGGTTGAAGAGGCCGACGAACGCGCCGCCCGCCGCCCCGCCGACGCAGGCGGTGACGAACGGGCGGCCCAGCGGCAGGGAGACCCCGTAGATCAGTGGCTCGCCGACGCCGAGGAAGCCGGCCGGCAGCGCCGACTTGATGGTGGTGCGCAGCGAACGGTTGCGCGGGAGCCGGTAGTAGGCGGCGATGGCCGCGCCGACCTGCCCGGCGCCCGCCATGGCGAGGATCGGCAGCAGCACGGTGTAGCCGGAGTGCTCGATGAGGGTGGTGTGGATCGGGATCAGCGCCTGGTGCAGGCCGAGCATGACCAGGGGCAGGAAGAGGCCGCCCAGCACGAGCCCGGCGAGCGCGCCGCCGGTGGCCAGGAGCCGGTCGGCGAACCAGCCGATGCCCTCGGCGACCTGGCCGGCGAGGTACATCAGGCCGTAGAGGGTGACCAGACCGGGCAGGAGGACGGTGAGGGTGGGCGTGACCAGGTTGTCCACGGCCTGCGGGACCCAGGTGCGGCACCACCTCTCGACGTACACGGCGAGCAGAGCGGCGGCCAGCGCGCCGAGCACGCCGCCCTGGCCGGGGGCGAGGTGCCGGCCGAACGCCTCGATCTTCGCGACGCCCGGGAAGACGATGATCGCGGCGACCGCGCCGCCGAGTACGGGCGTACCGCCGAACTCCTTGGCGGTGTTGTAGCCGACGAAGACGGCGATCAGGGACATGAAGCCGGAGGCGATCGCGGCGAGGGCGGGGACGACGGCGGGCAGCAGGCCGGAGTTGGTGAGCAGGCCGTTCAGCCCGGCGATGATGCCGCAGCCGATGAGGGCCGGGATGAGCGGGACGAAGATGTTCGCGATGCGGCGCAGGAGCAGTTTGACGGGGGTGGAGTTGCGCGCCTTGCGGGCTTCCCGCAGTGCCGTTCCGCGCGCCTGGAGGGCCTCGGCGGTGACGTCGGCGGTGACGGGGCGGGTCCGCTGGACCAGCGCCTCGAACTCGGGGGTCACGCGGGCGACGGCGCCCGGGCCGAGCACGATCTGGTAGGTGTCGTCGTCCACGACGCCGAGGACGCCCGGGACGGCCTTGAGCGCTTCGTCCTGGACGAGGGAGCGGTCGCGCAGGCCGATGCGCAGCCGGGTCATGCAGTGCGCGACGGAGGTGACGTTGCCCGGGCCGCCGACCAGGGGGAGGATCGCGGCGGCCGTGGCGCGGTGCGTGTCGGGGGACATCGTGGTGGTTCGCCTCGCTGCTGGTCGGTGGGGCGCGGGGGACGGGTCAGCGGGTCCGGGTGAGGGCGGCGCGCAGGTGGCCGTCCGCTTCGGTGAGGAGGGCGGCGGCGGTGGGGCCGTCGACTCCGCCGAGGATGACGAGGACGGCGTTCTTGACCTCGCCGCCGGTGGCGGCGAGCGCGGCCTCGATCTCGTCGTCCGGGGCGCCGGTGGCGAGGGCGACGATGCGGCGGGAGCGGGCGCGCAGCTTCTCGTTGGTGGCGCGGACGTCGACCATCAGGTTCCCGTACGTCTTGCCGAGACGGATCATGGTGACGGTCGAGATGAGGTTCAGTACGAGTTTCTGCGCGGTGCCCGCCTTCAACCGGGTGGAGCCGGTGAGGAATTCGGGGCCGACGACGACTTCGATGCCGTGGTCGGCGGCCGCGGCGAGGGCGGAGCCGGCGTTGCAGGACAGCCCGACGGTGAGCGCGCCGCGCGTACGGGCGAACTCGACGGCGCCGATCGCGTACGGGGTGCGGCCGGAGGCGGAGATGCCGATGACGGTGTCGGTGGCGGTGAGGCCGAGGGCGGTGAGGTCGTCGGCGGCGAGGCCGGGGGAGTCCTCGGCCCCTTCGACGGCCTTGACCATGGCGGTGGGGCCGCCCGCGATCAGGCCGATGACCTGGCCGGGGTCGGTGTTGAAGGTCGGCGGGCATTCGCTGGCGTCGAGTACCCCCATGCGGCCCGCGGTGCCGGCGCCCGCGTAGAGGAGCCGGCCGCCGCGTGCCATGCGGTCGGCGATCGCGTCGACGGCAGCGGCGATCTGGGGGAGCCGGTCGGCGACGGCGGCCGGGACGGTGGCGTCCTCTGCGTTCATGAGACGGACGATGTCGGGGGTGGGCAGCCGGTCGATCTCGGCGAGGTCGGGGCGGAAGGCCTCGGTGGTGAGGGAGTCGAGCTGGGCACGCAGTTCCGCATGGGCGGTCATGGGCGGGTCCTAGCGGTGGGGGCCGAGGGGGTCGAGGGGGCGAGGGGCTGAGGTCGGCAACGTATTTTCGTCGGGGGTGGGGGTCAAGGCGCCATGCCCGGGCGGTGGCCGCATCCGTGCGGGCTTTCCCGTACTCGCCCGTACGGGTTCACAATGGGCCCATGGACCAAGCGACCCCCCTTGAGCAGGCGCTGCACGCCGCCCGTGCCCTTGTACTCGCCGATCTCGTCGCGGGCGAGGTCGCCGAGGCCGATGTCGTGTCCCTCGTCGAGGACGCGGTCACGCACCGCCGGTGGTGGGTCGAGCAGTGGCCGGAGGGGGTCGGCTACCTCGCCGGACTCGTCGCGCAGGACGTGCAGGACGCGCTGCTGGAGAAGTACGGGCGCTGGCCGCTGTGTCCGGTGTGCGCGCACGGCGAACCGCACGCGCTGGACGTGGAGCCGGAGCTCGGGCCGGACCCGCACTGGGTGTGCTCGGAGGCGGGCGTGCGGGTGTCGGCGGTGGGCGGACTCGGCCCCGTGCTCGGCCGGCGGTGAGCGGCGGGTGACGGTGTACATAGACCCGCCGACCTGGCCGGGGCACGGGCGGATGTGGTCGCACCTGGTCAGCGACGTCTCGTTCGAGGAGCTGCACGCCTTCGCGGAGTCGATCGGCTGCCCGGCGCGGGCGTTCGAGCGGGACCACTACGACGTGCCGTCGTACCGGTACGCGGACGCGGTGGCGGCGGGTGCGGTGGAGGTGGGCAGCAAGGAGCTGCTGCACCGGCTCACCCGCGCGGGCCTCCGCCGCCCCAAGGGCCGCCCGGCCTGACGGTGCCCTGGGGGGCTGTCCCGTTCCCCGTGGCTCCGCCCCGGACCCCGGTCCGGGGCGGAGCCACGTCCGGCCCCGCCGGCGTGTGCGGCGCGGGGGTCCGGGGGCCGGCCCCCGCAGTGGTGGCGCGCTTGGCCGGTCGTCGGTCGGGGTGGCCCTGCGGGTTGTCCCCTACCCGCCCTTCCACCGTTCCCATGGGCTTCGCCCCGGACCCCCGTGGCGCGGGTGCGGGCCGTCCCCGGCGGGCCTGCGGTACCCGGCCCGGTCCGCCGGTCGATCCAGGCGCGGGGGCTCGGGGGCTGTCCCCGGCCGCGGCACTAGCGCCGCGTCAGGGCATTGGCGCGGGGCGTCGACGCCGCCACCACGCGGGAGCGGGTGGGGCGGTCCAGGCGGAGGGCCAGAGCCGTCAGGGCGAGGGCGGTGGCCGTCATCGCAGCACCGGCCCAGGCGGTGGCGGCGAAGCCGAAGTCGGCGTCGATGACCGTGCCGCCGAGCCACGGGCCGCCCGTGTTGCCGAGGTTGAACGCGGCCGTGGTCGTGGCCCCGGCCAGGGTGGGGGCGGCCCCGGCGACGTTGAACAGCCGGGCGTTCAGCGCCGGGGCGGTGAAGAAGGCCGAGACGCCGATCAGGAACGACAGGGCGACCGCCGCCACCGCGAAGGACGCCAGCAGGGCCAGGGCGAGGAGGAACACCGTTGAGCCGGCGATGCCCCACAGCAGCACCCCGAACAGGTGCGCGTCCGCGACCCGCCCGCCGATCGTCGTACCGACCAGCGCCCCCACCCCGAACAGGCCCAGGATCCACGGCACCCAGCCGGCCTCCAGCCCGGCCACGTCCGTGAGCAGCGGGGACAGGTAGCTGAACGCGCAGAAGACGCCGCCCGCGGCGAGCGCCGTGACGCACACCGACAGCCACACCTGCCGGTCCCGGTAGATCCGCAGCTCGCTGCGCAGCCGCGGCTTCTCGGCGGGCAGCGGGATGCGCGGGATCAGCGCCAGGATCCCGGCGAGGGCGACGGCCGAGGCCGCGCCGACGGCCCAGAACGCCGAGCGCCAGCCGAGCTGCTCGCCGAGGAAGGCCCCGGCGGGCACGCCGAGGACGTTGGCGATCGACAGCCCGCCGATCATGACGGACATCGCGCGGGCGCGCTGGTCCTTGTCGACCATGGCGATGGCGACGGCCGCGCCGACCGCCCAGAACCCGGCGCAGGCGAGCGCCGAGACCACGCGGGAGGCGAAGAGCAGCTCGTACGAGGGGGCCAGCGCGCCCGCGACCTGTCCCAGACCGAAGAGGGAGATCAGGCTCACCAGGGTCGTGCGGCGCGGCAGGCGCAGGGTGGCGACGGCCAGCAGCGGCGCCCCGACGACCATGCCGATCGCGAAGGCGGATATCAGCAGGCCCGCCTGCGGAATGGTGACGCCCATGTCGTCGGCGATGGGTGGCAGGAGCCCGGACAGCATGAACTCGCTGGTCCCGAGTGCGAAGACGGACAGGCCGAGGACGTAGACGGCGACGGGCATGCGGGAGCGTTCGGAGGCTGCGGGCATGTGGTGTACAAACCGGCCGGAACGATGGCGCATTCCCGCCCCCTGTTTCTTACGTCAGGTTCCGTCGGTCAAGGTGGCCAGCTCGGCGGCCAGGTTGCGGCGGGCCGGGGCCTCCCAGTGCGCGCTGCCGTAGGGGGTGCGGAAGAGCCGGGGCAGGCCGAGCAGCTGGCGCAGTACGGCGGCGCGGCCGGCGCGGAAGGCGTCGTCGGGGACGAAGCCGTACTCGGCGCGGACGGCGGCGACGTAGGCGGCGTACGCGTCCGGGCCGCCGGCGAGGACGGCGAGGTCGGCGTCGCAGAGCACCTCGCCGTTGGTGTCGCCGGGCGCTGGGTCGTGGCTGACCGTGAGGCGGACCAGCCGGGCCACCTCGGCGGTGCGGGCGGCGTCGATGCCCAGCTCGGGCAGGGCGCGCTCGGCGAGGGCGGCGCTGCGCTCCTCGTTCTCGGACCGGTCGGGACGGTAGACGGCGTCGTGGAACCAGGCCGCGAGCTCGACGGCGGCGGGGTCCTGGGCGTGCGGCGCGAGTACGTCGATGCGTGCGAGTACGTCGGCCAGGTGCGCGGTGGTGTGGTACCGGCGCTGCGGCTCCGCCCAGGCGGTGAGGAGGCGCTCGGCGTACGGCGCGGCGTCGGTCCCGGGGGCGGCGCCGGCGGCGGCGGTGGTGGCGTGCCAGCGGTCGCGGAGGTCTGAGGTCATGGGCACATTGTGGGGGTGGCGTGGATGGTGCTGGTGGTGGGTGGGCGCGGGCCCGTACCCTGAGATTGGACTAGACCTATTTTCCGAGGATGGGATCGATCGAATGAGCAACCGTGCGCTCCTGGAGGTGATCGCCCTCGACGTGGAGGACGCGGTCGCGGCCCAGGCCGGTGGGGCGGACCGACTCGAACTGGTCACCGACATGGCCGCCGACGGGCTCACCCCGCCGCGCGGGACCTTCGCGGCGATCCGGGCGGCGGTCGACATCCCGCTGCGCGTGATGCTCCGCCGGTCGGACGGGTTCGCCGCCGGCCGTATCGACCTCCTCGTCGAGCAGGCGCGGGAGCTGCGGGCGGAGGGCGCGCAGGAGTTCGTCCTCGGTTTCCTGGACCAGGACGGAGGGCCCGACCTGGCCGCCGTCGAGGCGGTGGTGGCGGCGCTGGACGGCTGCCGCTGGACCTTCCACCGGGCGATCGACCGCGCGGCCGACCGGGACCAGGCCCGCAAGGCCCTCGCGGAGCTGCCCGGGCTGGACACGTTCCTGACGGCCGGGTCTGCGGCCGGAGTGGACACGGGGCTGCCGGTCCTGGCGGCGGAGGCGGCGCGGCAGGGCGCACCGGGGTACGGGGCGCGGATCCTGGTCGGTGGCGGCCTGGCGCTGCACCACCTGCCGGCGCTGCGGGCGGCGGGCCTCGACGCCTTCCACATCGGCGGCGCGGCCCGCCCCGCGGGCTGGTCGGGCCCGGTCACACCCTCGGCGGTGGCCACCTGGCGGGCGGCCCTCGCGTAGCCCGCGCCGCGGGGCGGGAGCTCGTGCACTGCGCCGGGGAGCCGCGCCGTCCGGTCAGGGCCGAGCGCAGCGCCGGCCCGCCCGGCGGCGGCGCCGGGGTTGACCTTGCCGCTGGCGGCAGGGTTGCACGATGACCGGCATGAACAGCACCGCACCGCAGAGCCGCAGGATCGTCGTCGTCACCGGAGCCGGCACGGGCATCGGCCGGGCGACCGCCCGTGCCTTCGCCGCCGAGGGCGCCCAGGTGGTCGCGATCGGACGGCGGAGCGAACCGCTCAGGGAGACGGCGGCAGGGCACGACCGGATCGTGCCGCTGTCCGTCGACATCACTGCCGAAGGGGCGCCCGAGCGGATCGTCCGGGACGTCCTGGCGGCACATGGGCGACTGGACGTCCTGGTCAACAATGCCGCCATCGTGCGCACCGGCGCCCTCGGCACGCTCGGTCCGGAGCTGATCACGGATCAGCTCGCCACGAACCTCGTCGCTCCCGTTCTGCTGGCCCGTGCCGCGCTGCCGCCGCTGGAGAGCTCGTGCGGAGTGATCGTCAACGTCAGTACGTCGCTGGGGCAGCGGGGCTGGCCCGGGAGCTCGTTCTACGCGGCGACCAAAAGCGCCCTGGAATCGCTGACCCGCAGTTGGGCGGTCGAGCTGGCACCCCGCGGGGTCCGGGTGGTGGCGGTCGCCCCCGGCGCGATCGACACCCCCATCGGAGAACACCAGGGCCTGACGTCCGAGCGGATGGCCGCGGTGCGGGAGTGGCAGCTGGCGCACACGCCGCTGGGCCGGATCGGCCGCCCCGAGGAAGTGGCCTGGGCGGTCACCCGGCTCGCCGCCCCGGCCGCGTCGTTCGTCACCGGAGTCGTACTCCCCGTCGACGGCGGAGCGGTCGTGGCGTGATAGGAGTGGCCCGGGAGGTGGCACGGGTGCGCATAGGTGAGCTGGCCAGGGCGACGGGGGCGACCGCTCGTGCGCTGCGGCACTACGAGCAGGCCGGGCTGATCTCCGCCGAACGGGCCGCCAACGGCTACCGCCGCTACGACGAGCGGACGGTGGTGCGGGTCCGTAACATCCGCTACCTGCTGTCCGCCGGGCTCACCCTCGATGACGTGCGCGCGTTCCTGCCGTGCCTGGACGGCGATGTCGCTTCCGCACCGCCCTCGGCCAAGGGCCTGCGGGTCGCGCGGGACCGCCTGGCCGTCCTCGAAGAACGCATCGCCGCCCAGACCCGGGCCCGCGACCGGCTGCGGACCGCGCTCCGGCAGCAGACCGGCGGTTGACCCTGCCGGGCGGTCCGGTCAGCGACGCCCGGCGGGGCCGGGCCAGGGCCGCCGGGAGGGGGGCGCCCGGCGGCCGGGTCAGGCCAGGGCCGCCGGGAGGGGGGCCGCGTGCAGGACGCGGAGGCCCGAGACCGCGCGGGTGAGGCAGACGTAGAGGCGGCGCAGGCCGGTGCGTTCGTCCGGTTCGCCCGAGACGACCGCCGCCGGCTCGTCCAGTACGACGTAGTCGTACTCCAGGCCCTTCGCCAGCGAGGCCGGCACCAGTGTCAGCCTGGCCCGCTCCGTCGTCTCCTCGCCCGGCGCCAGGTACGGCAGCCCCGCCGCCTCCAGGGCCCGCGCCAGTTCCGGGATCCGGGCGTCCGCCGCGATCAGGCCGATCGAGCCCTCGTACCGCAGGGACTCCGCGCACGCCGCGACCACCGCCGACGTCAGCTCCGGCCCCGCCACCGCCGAGACGACCAGCGAGCCCGGCGTCTCACGTACCGAGGACACCGGCGCCAGCCCGGGCGAGATCGCGGGCAGCAGCCGGGACGCGTACGCGATCACCTCGCGCGGCACGCGGAACCCGGCCGTCAGCTCCTCCAGCACCGCCTCCGGCTTGCCCAGGTGCGTCAGCGCCTCGTCCCAACCGCGGGTGGCCCACGGGGTGGTGCCCTGCGCCAGGTCGCCCAGTACGGTCGCCGAACCCGTCGTGCAGCGCCGCCCCACCGCCCGGTACTGCATCGGGGAGAGGTCCTGCGCCTCGTCGAGCACGACGTGGCCCAGCGAGTGCGTGCGCTCCACCAGGTCCGCCGCCTCGTCGATCAGGACCAGGTCGGCGGCCGTCCACTTCGCCGACTTCACGCTGCGGAACGGCTTCTGCCACAGCAGCAGCTTCTGCTCGTCGTCCGTCAGCACCCCGGTCGCGTGGGCGGCGAGGAACTCCGCGTCCGACAGCAGCCGCAGCACCAGCTTGGCCGGCTCCACCGGCGGCCAGATCTCCCGTACCGCCGCCTTGACCGCGGGGTTTCGGGCCACCGCGTCCTGCACCCGGTCGTCGGGGGCCTCGCCCGCCTGCTCCATGCGGACGAGGACGGTGTGCGCGATCCGCTGCGGCAGCGCGTCGCGGGCGGCGCCGTAGCGGATGGCCCGGTCGAGGAGCTCGGAGACGATCTCCTCCAGCTCGTACGCGGGTACCCGCCAGCGGCGCGACCCGCGCACCACCATCAGCGGCTCGACCGGCGCGCTGACGTGCGAGCGGACGGCGCGGCGCAGCACCTCGGCCATCCGCGCGTCGCCCTTGACCACGGCGGTCTCGGCGGTGTCCGCAGCGCGTACTTCCAGGCCTGCGCGGGCGACCAGGTCGTCGACGGTGGCCTGCTTGACCTCCAGCTCGCCCAGCGCCGGCAGGACCTGCTCGATGTAGTGCAGGAAGGAACGGTTCGGCCCGATGACGAGGGTGCCGGTGCGGGCGAGGCGCTCGCGGTGCGCGTACAGCAGGTACGCGACCCGGTGCAGGCCGACGGCCGTCTTCCCGGTGCCGGGGCCGCCCTGGACGCAGACGGAGCCGGAGAGACCGGAGCGGACGATCTCGTCCTGCTCGGGCTGGATCGTCGCGACGATGTCACGCATCGGGCCGACGCGCGGGCGCTCGATCTCCTGCTGGAGCAGCTTGCTGACGGCGGCGCTCTCGGCGGGGTCGCTGAGGTGCTCGTCCTCGTACGCGGTGAGCTCGCCGCCCGTGTAGCCGAATCGGCGGCGCAGGGCGACGTCCTGCGGGTCGGCCTTGGAGGCGCGGTAGAAGGGCTGGGAGACGGGGGCGCGCCAGTCGATGACCATGGGGTCGCCGTCGGCGTCGTGGACGTGGCGGCGGCCGATGTAGAACTTCTCGCCTTCGGCGCCCTCGGCGAGGTCGCCGCCCGGCGCGTGCAGGTAGTCGAGGCGGCCGAAGAAGAGGGGGGTGTGGGCGAGGTCGGCGAGGGCCTTGATGCGGTCGTCGATCTGGCCCTGGAGGACGGCGGCGTTGACCCAGTTCGCGGTGACGTCGCGGATGTCGAGGGACTCGACGTCCGCGCGCATGGCGCGGAGCGCGGCGCGGGAGGCGGTGAGGTGGGCCTGCTCGCGGGCGAGGGGGCGGGCCCCCTCGGGGTGGGTGTCGGCGGGGGCCGCGGCGGGGCGGACGTGGGCTCGGGTCCCTACCGGGTCCGCGGCATGGGGCCCGGCGGGGGCCGCGGCGGGGGCTTCGGCTCGGGCGGGGCCGGCGGGTCCGGGGGCGTGCGCGGGCACGGATTGCCTCCAACGGCTGGTCTGCGGACTGCGGGAGCTCGCTCAGGGGGAGCGGTGCGGTACGGACACGTGCCCGCCGGTACCGGCCGGCGGGCGCTCTCCCGGTGGGGCGCGGGGAGGCGGCAAGAGCGGCGAGTGTAGCCACCGGGCGGCCGGTGCGCGAATGGATTAAGGCCCTGCGGAGAAGAGCGCTCCGCGGCCCGGGAGCGTCACCGCTGCCGGGATCCTGGCGGCGGCCGGTGGCCGGTACTCCGTGTGGGTGTCGTACGGGGGAGTGTCAGACCTGAGGTAGGACCCCAGGGGCCGGCATGGGCCGGGAGGAGGAGGCGCGGGGCCCGGGGATTCCGCCCCCAGGGTGATGTGACATCCCCGGAGAAAACGCACCATGGATACATGAGCACCGCAACCTTCACACCGATCCGGGGCGGCCGCCCTCGCGGCGCCACCGCCATCTCCGACCACCCCGCCCGCCACCGTGTCGGCAGCTTCCTGCACGCCGCCAAGGTCTTCGCCGCGACCGCCGTGAGCGTCGTCGTCCTGGGCGAGTACTCCGAGGAGACGGGCCTCATACGCCGCTGAGCCGGGCGGGGCCCGGGGGCACATCGGGCGTGGCCCGGCCGCGCCCGCGTGCCCCGGCGGACCGCGGCGGTCGGCACGCGCGGCGAACCGGCTTGATCCCGGCGGCGTCGGGTCACTGATCCACTAGGGTCACGCGCGTGACCCCGAGCCCCGAGCCCGCCCGCTCGCCGTCGCCCCTCTACCGCCTGCTGATCACCGGCTCGCTGCTCGCGCTGGGGGTGCTCTGCATCGCCCCGCGCATCCCGATGGCCGACGCCCTCGTCCACGGGTTCTCCGCCGCCGAGTGGCGGCCGCCCACCGCCTATCCGCCCTTCGCCGCGATCCTGTTCACGCCTGCCGCCTGGCTGCCGCCCGGTGTGCTCAAGGCCGTGCTCGTCCTGGGGAGCGCGGGCCTGCTCGCCCTGCTGATCCTGTCGTCCTGCCGCCTCGCGGGACTGCGGGCCCGGCCCGGGCACGTCCTGGCCGCCACCGTCGCCGGGCTGTGGGTGGAGCCGCTGTTCCAGAGCCCGCTGCCCGGTCAGATCAACCTGGCGCTGGCCTGCGTAGCCGTCTGGGACCTGGGCCGGCCGCACGGGGCGCTCGGCAAGGGCTTCGCGCTGGGCACCGCCGCCGGGATCAGCCTGACCCCGGCGGTCCTCATCCCGTACCTGCTGCTGACCGGCCGGTTCCGGACCGGCCTGACGGCGCTCGCCGCCTTCGCCGGCACCGGCCTGCTGGGCCTGCTCGTCCTGCCGCAGGCCTCCGCCGACTTCTGGACCCGCCACCTCGCCGCCGGTGGCCGGGCCCTGTGGCCGGAGCTGCCGCACCTGTGGGTCTGGTGCGTACCGCTGCTGGCGTTCCTGACGCGCGCGGGCGGACGCCGACGGGAGCCGGCCGCGCGGGTGCCCTCGCCGAGGTCACCCGTCGCGGAGGGGGACGCCCGCACGGGCGGCTTCCGGGGCGAGGTCAGTCGCTCGCCAGGAGCTCGTCGGCGTCCATGATCCGGTAGGCGTAACCCTGTTCCGCCAGGAAGCGCTGGCGGTGCGCGGCGAAGTCCTGGTCGATCGTGTCGCGCGCGACGACCGAGTAGAACCGCGCCTCGTGCCCGTCCGCCTTCGGGCGCAGGACCCGGCCGAGGCGCTGCGCCTCTTCCTGGCGCGAGCCGAAGGTGCCGGACACCTGGATCGCGACGGTGGCCTCGGGCAGGTCGATGGAGAAGTTCGCGACCTTCGAGACGACCAGCACGCTGATCTCGCCCTCACGGAAGGCGTTGAAGAGCTTCTCGCGCTGCGCGTTGGAGGTCTCGCCCTTGATGACGGGCGCGTCGAGGTGCTCGCCCAGCTCGTCGAGCTGGTCGATGTACTGCCCGATGACCAGGGTCTGCTCGCCCTGGTGCTTGCGCACCAGCGCCTCCGTGACCTTCCGCTTGGTCGCGGTCGTCGCGCAGTAGCGGTACTTCTCCTCCGTCTCGGCGGTCGCGTACGCGAGCCGCTCCGAGTCGGTGAGGTTCACCCGCACCTCCACGCAGTCCGCCGGCGCGATGTAGCCCTGCGCCTCGATCTCCTTCCATGGGGCGTCGAAGCGCTTGGGCCCGATCAGGGAGAACACGTCCGACTCGCGGCCGTCCTCCCGGACCAGGGTCGCGGTCAGGCCGAGCCGGCGCCGGGCCTGGAGGTCGGCGGTGAACTTGAAGACCGGCGCGGGCAGCAGGTGCACCTCGTCGTAGAGGATCAGGCCCCAGTCCCGGGAGTCGAACAGTTCCAGGTGCGGGTAGACGCCCTTCCGCTTGGTCGTCAGCACCTGGTAGGTGGCGATGGTGACGGGCCGGATCTCCTTGCGGGTGCCGGAGTACTCGCCGATCTCCTCCTCCGTCAGCGACGTCCGCTTGACCAGCTCGTGCTTCCACTGCCGGGCCGAGACGGTGTTCGTGACGAGGATCAGCGTGGTCGCCTTGGCCATCGCCATGGCGCCCGCGCCGACCAGCGTCTTGCCGGCGCCGCAGGGCAGCACGACGACACCGGAGCCGCCGTGCCAGAACCCCTCGACGGCCTGCTGCTGGTACGGCCGCAGCGCCCAGCCGTCCTCGACCAGGTCGATGGCGTGCGCCTCGCCGTCCACGTACCCGGCGAGGTCCTCGGCCGGCCAGCCCAGCTTGAGCAGGGTCTGCTTGATCTGCCCGCGCTCGGAGGGGTGCACGGCCACGGTGTCCGGGTCCAGCCGGGCCCCGACCAGGGGGATGATCCGCTTGGACCGCAGGATCTCCTCCAGCACGGGCCGGTCGGTGCTGGTCAGCACCAGCCCGTGGACGGGGTGCTTGGACAGGGTGAGCCGCCCGTAGCGGGCCATCGTCTCGGCGACGTCGACCAGCAGCGCGTGCGGCACCGGGTAGCGCGAGAACTCGACGAGCGCGTCCACGACCTGCTCGGCGTCGTGCCCGGCGGCGCGGGCGTTCCACAGCCCGAGCGGGGTGATCCGGTAGGTGTGGATGTGCTCGGGGGCACGCTCCAGCTCGGCGAACGGTGCGATGGCGCGGCGCGCGGCTCCGGCCAGCTCGTGGTCGACCTCCAGGAGGAGGGTTTTGTCGCTCTGGACGATGAGAGGCCCGTTCACACGCGTCCCTTTCCTGCGTGGGGTGGACCGCCCGGACGCGGACGGCCAAACCTCCAGTCTGCCGCATCGCCCCGCGGTCGGGGCGGTTCGCGGGCTGCCGGGGCGGCCGCTTTACGCGCCCAGGTGGGGGAGGGGGCCGGTCGGGTACGGGGGCTCGGCCGGGAGCAGGGCGCGCGCCGCGTCGGTCCGGCCGGAGCGGACCAGGCCGTGGACCTCCCGCGCGAGCGGGGTGACGTCGCGGATGGAGACCGTCCAGGCGTCGGCGTAGGCGCGGGACGCCGGGCCGGACAGGCCCAGCTGGAGGGAGCGGTACGGCAGCGGGTTCAGGTGCAGGTCGCGCTCGGGATCCCACTGCACGCGGGCCGGCGAGCGGGAGAGCGCGTCCCGCCACGCCGCGCGGTCGGTGTGGGTGCCGGGCTCGAAGTGGGACAGGCAGGCCCCGGCCAGGGCCCGGTCGAAGCCCTCGCGGGTGATCTCGACGGCCAGCACCGTCTCCTGGCCGGCCTTGGTGGCCCAGCCGCAGCGGTACATCATCCACAGGAAGGAGGGCTTGATCCAGGTCATGCGCTCGCGCTTCCAGGCGGCCGGGAACCGCCCGTCCCGGGCCGCCGGCAGTCCCAGGGCGGGCGCGTACGCCTGGTAGACCGTGATGGTGGAGTCGGTGTGGGCGGCGCGGACCGCGCGAGGGGGCTGTACGGACATGGCCCCAGGGTGCGGCCCGCCCGGCCGACCGGGCCAGCGCTTTTCCGCCGGGCCCGGCCGGGGTCCGACGGCGGCCGGCCCGGGGCATACGGGGCCGTACTGCGTCGAAGGGCCCGGCGGGGCGCAGTGGGCCGGTGCGGCCGCCACGACGCGGGAGGCGGTGGCGGTGGCGGTGGTCGTCGGGTGTCTTGCGGAGGAGGGCGGCCAGATCTCGCCTAGACCTGGTCCTCCGCCAGTTCCGCCACGCCCGTGATGCGGTGCAGGGCGAAGGTGCGGACCTCGTCCGCCGTGTGGTCGTAGCCGGTGACGAAGCCGCCCTCCACCCGGACCGGGGCGATGACCCGCTGGCTCGCCGCGCCCTCCGCGTTCACGTAGCCGATCCAGACCGCCGAGCCGGTCAGCGCGGCCGCCTGCACCGTCGCCAGGGTCTCCGCCGCGCTCGTGCGCGGGAGGTCGCCGGGGGCGCCGCCCGAGGGGGCGGGGTCCTTGCGCACCGCCGTCGCCGCCAGGTCACCCGCGCGGATCGCCCGTACCGCCGCCCCGAGCAGGATCGCGTCCGGCACCGGCGGGCCGTCCGGCACCGGGGCGGGCGCCGTGCGCGCCGGGGCGCGGTGCGCATCGGCCCGGGCCACCAGGACGTCGCCCGTACGGGACTCCGCGGCCGGCGCGTAGCCCATCGCGCGCAGCCCGGCCAGCAGTGCCTTCGGTTCGGCCTGCGCGGCCAGCACCGTCGGGGCGAGCCGCCGCAGCCCCAGCCCGGCCGAGCGCTTGTCGGCCAGGATCTCGTTCAGCATGCCGTCGTCGTCGCAGCGCAGGTACGAGGAGGCGGCCCCGACCCGCAGGTGCCCGTGGCGCCGGGCCACGTCGTCGATGAGGTACGACAGCGGCTGCGGGACCGGGGTACGGCTGTGCTCGGCGAGGAAGGCGTGCAGGTCGACGGCGGTGTGCCCGGCGTCGAGAGCCCGGCGCACCGAGCCCGGCGTGAAGCGGTACACCGTTGCGCCGCCCTTGGACTCGACGTCCGCGAGCACCGCCAGGGTGTCGCCGAGCGGCCGCCGCAGCGGGCCGGGGGCCACGGCCGTCAGGTCGGCCTGCAGCAGGACGTGGTCCACGGGCTCCGGCAGCTGGGGGGCGAGCTCCGGCGCCGGGTCGCGGCCCTCCAGCAGGGCGCGGCCGAACGCGCTGAGCGCGCCCCGGCCGGTGACGCCGAGGACCTCCGCGTCGGTCAGCGTCCACTGCGCGAGGCGGGCGCGCAGGTCGCTCTTGCCGCGCGGCGGGCGCTCCCACGCGAGCCGGGCGAGCAGCGCGCCCGGGTCGGGGGAGCCGCCCTCGGGCAGCTCGGCGAGGAGGCCGAGGACCCGGTGGCGGACCTCGGGCGCGGCGGAGCGGTCGAGCTCGGGGCCGAGCGCCGACAACGTGCGCCCCCTGCTGTCCTGTTCGCCGACCAGCCCGGCCGTCCGGGTGGCCGGCAGCCACGCCCGGGCCAGCGCCGACCAGCGCTCGGCGGGCGGAAGTTCGAGCCAGCCGTCGAAGGCGGGGGTGGGCGCGTACCGCTCGTCCGCCTCGGCGTCACCGGCCACCAGCCCGGCCGCGTAGGCGAGTTCGGCCCAGAACGCCGCCGACTGCTCGGTGGTGTCCAGGGTCGCCGCCGTCCGCTTGAGGTCCCGTACGGACAGGCCGCCGGCCCGCAGCACGGGCGGGCCGGTGTGCTCCCAGGACTTCACCAGCTCCTCGACGGTCGACAGCGCCGCCAGCGCCTGACCCGCCGCGTTCGCGTCCACAAGCTGTGGACGGTGCTCGCGGTGCACCCGCACTGCCGGTGCGACGGGCTCCGTCACCCGGTGCGCGAGCCCGCCGCGCAGGTGCAGGGCCACCTCGCGGGGCAGTACGACGGTGCGCGCCGAGGCGGGCAGCAGCAGGCCGCGGTCGCGCAGCCAGCGCACCGGTGGCGTCGGGTCGGGGGTCACCTCTCCGTACGGCGGCCCCCACACGAGCCGCCCCAGTACCTGGTGGGCCTCCGCCGGGGCCTCGTCCAGCAGCGCCGACATCCGCCCGGGGTCGGTGAACAGGGCGGTCAGCGCGGACACGGCGGAGACGGGGTCGTGGGTGGCGGGCAGCCCGGCGGTCGCCACGATCTCCTGGATCCGGGTCGGTGACATCCCGGAGGTGGCTTCGGCGACGGTCGGCCCCAGCCCGGTGGGGGAGGGGCGGGCCGGGGACGGGGCGAGCAGCTCGCGGGCGGTGCGGACCAGGCGGATGCGGTCGTCGTCGCCCCACACCAGGGCCTGGTCGCGCAGGGTGCCGAGGGCCCGGGGGAGGGCGGCGCGGGCGCCGTTGTCCTCGCCGGTGCTGCCGGTGTCGCCGGCCAGCAGCGACTCCAGCGCCGGGTACGGGCAGGGATCGGGGGCGACCGCGAGGGCCTCGGCCGTCTGGAGGGCGAACCGGTCGAGGCGGTCCAGGGCGCGGACCACGGAGGCCCGGGTGCCGGCCCGGGTGGCCAGCTGGGTGACGTCGCCGGGGACGGGGGTCAGCAGGTCCGGGCGGCCGTGCAGCAGCGCGGCCAGGGCCACGTCGTCGCGGCCGCGGAGCGCCTCGGCGAGGGAGCGCGGGGCGGTGGCCGCGGTGGTACGGGCTTCCGCGGTGCGGGCCCGGGCGGTGCTCTCCGCGGTGCTTGGGTCGGGCACGGTCGCCTCCTGGTCGCGTCGGCCGGTCCGTCGGCCGGTCCCCATCCGGTCAACGGTATCCGCTGCGGTCTCCGTTGCGCCGCCAGCGGCTCCACGGCGTACGCGCTACCTTCGGGTCAGGCGGGACGGGAGGAGGCGGGGCGTGGGGATCGAGAGCGACCAGCTGGTCTACGAATACCTGAGCAGGGTCGGGGACTTGGCGCAGCGGCGGCAGCTGTCGTCGGGGGACCGGATGCGGCTGGTGGCGGGGCTGCGGGACGAGATCGACCGGCGGCGCGCCAAGTACGAGCCGGAGACGCCGGCGGCGGTGCGGCGGATCCTGGAGCGGATCGGCACGCCGGAGGAGGTGCTGTCCGCGCTGCCGGGCCCTGCGGGGGAGGCGGCGGGCGCGGCGGTGACCGTGGTTCCGGCGGTGCCGGAGCAGCGCGGCGGGGGCCGCGGGGTCGTGCGGGGGCTGCGCAAGCAGGTGCCGGAGCCCAGGCCGGCGGAGAACGTGCCGCCGCACCTGGCCGGGCTGGACGAGCTCGGCGACGGTGACGGCGCCGAGCCGGACTGGTGGCGGCTCGGGCCGGGCGGGTACGGCTCGGGGCCGCAGGTGGAGGGGTTCGCCGGGGGGATCGAGTTCCCGGACCGGTTCTCGGAGGACGAGGAGGAGCCCGAGGAGGCGGCCCCCGTCGCCGGAGTGCCGGCCGCTCCGGCGTCCCGGGTACGGGTGGTCGCACGGGCCCTGCGGGAGCGGCGCAAGGCGGTGGCGGCGGTCCCGGCGCCCGCCGGGGCCGTGGTGGTGGCGCCGGTCCGGCCGAAGCCGAACGCGTTCCTGCTGCTGGCGGCGGTGGTGCTGGTCGCGGGGGCGGTGACGGGGTACTGGCTGGTCCTGGCGGCCGGCTTCCTGCTCGCGTACGCGTCCCGGGTGCTCGGGCCGACGGAGCGCAAGGGGGTGGTGTTCGGGGTGCCGGGCGCGGTGTTCGCGGGGGCGGTGGTGTGGCTGTGGGGCCGGCACACCGGGCGGTGGGGGGAGGCGCTGGGGGACCAGGAGCTGGGGGCGGTGTTCCAGGACATGTGGCCGTGGCTCGCGCGGGGCGCGGGGGTGCTGGCCGCCGTGTACCTGGCGTGGCGGGCGCGGCGGGTCTGAGGCGGCCTGCTGCGGTGCCGTCGCGCTGCGCGAGCCACGGCTGCGCCAGGCTCCGCCCCGCACCCTCCCCCAGACTCCGTCCGGGGGGACCCCCACGCCTCAGACACCGGAGGGGCTGGAACAGGGGGTGGAATTCGGACTTAACGGCCGGTAAGTGGGGGTGGGGTTTCCGGTTAGTTCGACACGGCGTCATGGATCGCTTGAGGTGGCCTATAGCGGCAGGGGGGGTTCGGCGTGACAAGTGGGCATATTTCATCCCCCGGCCACCCGGGGCCCAGGCTGCGTACCCTCCGGTCCGACCCGTCTCGGCACAATGGCTCCCATGAGTTCCGAGACGCCCCCCACCGCACCCCCCGTCCCGCCGTTGACGGTCGGTTTCGACCTCGACATGACTCTCATCGACTCCCGCCCCGGCATCAGAGCCAACTACCTGGCGCTCTCCGCGGAGACCGGCACCTTCATCGACGCCGACGAGGCCGTCACCCGGCTCGGGCCGCCGCTGGAGGAGGAGATCGCCCGGTGGTTCCCCGAGGAGGAGATCCCGGCGATGGTCGACCGGTACCGGGAGATATACGCGACCCACGCCATCCACACCACCCCCGCGATGCCCGGCGCCCGCGAGGCGATCAAGGCCGTGCAGGGGCTCGGCGGGCGGGCGATCGTCGTGACGGCGAAGAACGAGCCCAACGCCCGCATGCACCTGGAGCACCTCGGCATCGAGCCCGACGCCGTCATCGGCTGGCTCTGGGCCGAGGCGAAGGCCGAGGCCCTGCGCGAGTACGGGGCGCAGGTCTACGTCGGCGACCACGTCGGCGACGTACGCGGGGCGCGCGCCGCCGGTGCGGTGTCGGTGTCCGTGCCGACCGGCCCCTGCCCCGAGCCGGAGCTGCGCGCGGCCGGCGCCGACGTCGTACTGGCGGACCTGACCGCGCTGCCGGAGTGGCTCGCGGAGTACGTCCGTACCCGCGAGGTCTGACCTCAGCCGGCGGTCCGGGACTCCCGGGCCGCCCTGCGCTGTGCGGAGGCGGAGCGGACCACGCCCGCCGCCGCGACGGCGAACCCGACGCCCATCAGCATGCACACCGCCCACGCGGAGGGCGGGAACGGGGCGGTGCCGAGGAACAGCGGCGCCATCGTCACGAGCGTGGCGACGGCACCGACGATGAACAGGATGCCGCCGGCCCTGATCAGTCCGTCGCCCGGCCGGGGCGCGTCGTCGTCGTGATCGGTATGAGGAGTAGCAGTCACCTCACCAGGGTAGTTCCCTGGCCGAAGCAGCGGTGCGGGAAGGACCGGGTTACGACTTGTCACCCGTTTCCCGACCATTAGCCTGGAGGTGGCGGGTCAGTGGACCCGCTGCACTGCTGTCCGGAGCCGTCGCACGGCTCTCCGGACCCGACACGCACAAGAACAGAGGACGGACGTGCCTACCGGCAAGGTCAAGTGGTTCAACAGTGAGAAGGGCTTCGGCTTCCTCTCCCGCGACGACGGCGGCGATGTCTTCGTCCACTCGTCGGTGCTCCCCGCCGGGGTGGACGCCCTCAAGCCCGGCCAGCGCGTGGAGTTCGGCGTGGTCGCCGGACAGCGCGGTGACCAGGCACTTTCGGTGACGGTGCTGGATCCGGCACCCTCCGTCGCGGCCGCGCAGCGCCGCAAGCCGGACGAGCTCGCCTCCATCGTGCAGGACCTGACGACCCTGCTGGAGAACATCACTCCGATGCTGGAGCGGGGCCGCTACCCCGACAAGACGCACGGCACGAAGATCGCGGGACTGCTGCGGGCGGTCGCCGACCAGCTCGACGTGTGAGGTGACCCGACGTCCGAGGTGACGTGACGCCGGTGCCCCGCCCCCGCAAGAGGGAGCGGGGCACCGGCGTTCGTGGCTACGGGAAGCGCAGCGCGTCGGGCGCGATGGCCGGAACCAGACCCTCCGCGGCGGCCCTGGTCAGCAGCCCGCGGACGGCCGCGTACCCGTCGTCGCCCAGGTCCGCGGTGAATTCGTTGACGTACAGCCCGATGTGCTGGTCGGCGACCTTCGGGTCCAGCTCCTGCGCGTGCGCGCGTACGTACGGGCGGGACGCCTCGGGGTCGTCCCAGGCCATCCGCACCGACGTACGGGCCGACTCGGCCAGCGCGCGCAGCGCGTCCGCGCCCAGCGAGCGCTTGGCGATGATCGCGCCGAGCGGGATGGGCAGGCCGGTGGTGGACTCCCAGTGGACGCCCATGTCGGCCAGGCAGTGCAGCCCGTAATCCTGATAGGTGAACCGGGCCTCGTGGATGACCAGTCCGGCGTCCACCCGGCCGTCGCGCACCGCCGGCATGATCTCGTGGAACGGCAGGACCACGACCTTGCCGACCGGCGCGGGCAGCACGTCCGCCGCCCAGAGCCGGAACAGCAGGTAGGCGGTGGAGCGCTCGCTCGGCACGGCGACCGTCTTCCCGGCGAGGCCGGCGAGGTCCGGGCCGGGTTCACGGGTGAGCACGAGAGGACCGCAGCCGCGGCCGAGCGCGCCGCCGCAGGGCAGCAGCGCGTACTCGTCCAGCACCCAGGGCAGCACGGCGTAGGACACCTTGAGCACGTCGAGCTCGCCGCGTTCGGCCATGCCGTTGGTGACGTCGATGTCCGCGAAGGTGACGTCGAGGGCGGGCGCGCCGGCCACCCGGCCGTGCGCCCAGGCGTCGAAGACGAAGGTGTCGTTGGGACACGGCGAATAGGCGATGCGCACCGGCTCGCCGCCGTTGTCAGTGCTGCCGCTCATGTTCTTCTCCCCAGTGGACGAGTACGGGTCCCAGCGCGCGGAAGCCGTCGGCCAGCGCGGCCAGGGCGTCCCCGATCCGCCAGGCGTCCCGGTCGCGGGGCCCCACGGGGTTGGACACCGCGCGGATCTCCAGGACGGGTACCCCGTGCGCGGCGGCGGCCTCGGCCACGCCGAAGCCCTCCATGGCCTCGGCGCCGGCGAGGGGGTGGCGGGCGGCGAGCTCGGCGGCCCGGGCGGCACTGCCGGTGACGGTGGAGACGGTGAGGACGGGTGCGAGCAGTGCGCCGGTGGCCTCGGCGGCCCGGGCGGCGAGCTCGGCGGGCGGCAGGTGCACGCTGCGGCCGAAGCCGAGCGCCTCCACCGGCAGGAACCCGTCGGGTGTTTCGGCCCCGAGGTCGGCGGCGACGAGGGCGTCGGCGACGACGAGGGAGCCGGGCGGGGCGGCGGGCGCGAACCCGCCGCCGATGCCGGCGGAGACCACGATCGAGTAGTGGGCCAGCGCGAGCGCGGTGGCCGTGGCGGCCGCCACGGCGGCCGGCCCGACGCCGCCGACGAGTACGTCGGCGGCGAGACCGGGCAGGTCCCGGCGGTGGATCGGATAACCCCCGGGCAGGGTGCGCGGCTCCGGGGTGACCGGGTCCGGATGAGGGGTGAGACCGGCGGTCACGGAGTCTGCCTCCGCGGCCACGGCGGTCACGATGAGCGCGCGCACGGTGCGGCTACTTGAGCTTGACCTTGAAGGTCCAGACGGCGAGCGGCTTGCCGCTCGGGTCGAACTGGACGAAGCCCAGCATCTTCGAGGCGGGGGCCTCGCCCTGGCCGCCGGTGGCGAAGACGTCGGCGCCCTGGAAGCTGCGGTAGGTGTTCGCGGACGGCTCGGTGATCGGCTGTCCGTCGAGGACCGCCTGCCACTTGTTGTCGTCCTTGACGACGTCGGGCTCGACGCCGAGGCGCAGCGTGTCGCCGCGGCCGTACTCGATGGTCTTGGCCTGCTTGAGGTTGGTGAGGCAGTTCTGGACCCTCTCCACGGAGAGCTCCTCGCCGCTGCCGGGGCGGCAGGCGGCCTCGGAGGACACCGTCGAGCTGCCGACGGTCACGGTCGCGAGCGGCGTCGGCTTGGTGGTGTCGCAGGCCGAGAGGAAGAGGAGGCCGGCGGACACGGCTCCGAGGGCCGCGACGCTGCGGTGGGCCCTACCCGGGAAAAGCGGTGCGGTCATGAGCCGAAGGCTATCGGGCCGGTGGGCTGCGCCGCCGCACGGGGGTATGTGGCGTGGCTCCCGGCGGGGCGGGGCCCGTCCGCGGCGCCGCGGCGCGAGCGGCCCCGGGCTGCGCCCGGGCTTGCCGGGGCTCCGCCCCGGACCCTCCCGGACTCCGTCCGGGAGGACCCTGACGCCTCAAACGCCGGCGGGGCTGGACTGGCCCGGCGGGGCGGGATTCTCACGCCACGCGAGCACGGGGGGAGTCGGGGTGGTGGCGGGGGGTCGGGAGGATGCCGCGGAGGGCCATCGTGGTGCCCGACGCGACTATGGCCGCCGCCACGGACATGCCCAGTACGCCGTTCAGCGGCAGCAGGATACCGATCCCGCCGCCCAGCACCCACGCCATCTGGAGCAGCGTCTCCGACCGGGCGAAGGCCGACGTGCGGACCGACTCCGGGACGTCCCGCTGGATCATCGCGTCCAGGGACAGCTTCGCGAGGGCCTGGCAGAAGCCCGCCGTGGCGCCCAGGACCGCCACGAACAGCCCGCTGAAGAACACCGCCGCCAGCACCGCGACCCCCAGGGTCACCGACAGCACCGCCGCGATGATCGTCTCCGGCGCCCGTGCCCGCAGCCACGCGCCCACCGCCGTGCCGCCCGCGTTGCCGACGCCCGCCGCCACGCCGACTATGCCCAGCGACACCGCCGCGCTCTGTCCCGCCAGGGGGTGCTCGCGCAGCAGGAACGCCAGGAAGAAGATCAGGAACCCGGACAGCGCGCGCATCGCGGCGTTCGCCAGCAGCCCGCACAGCACCGGGCGGCTGATCGTGCGCAGCCCGGGCTTGCGCGAGTGCGGCTCGTGGGTGGACAGCCGCGCCCGCCGTTCGCCCTTCGCCTCGTCCACCTTGTGCGGCAGCGTGAACGCGGCGAAGGTCCCCCAGATGAAGATGGCGCACGCCCCGTACAGCGGCCAGGGCGGTCCGATCGCCTGGAGCCCGGCCCCGACCGGCGCCGCCGCGCCGGTGGCCAGCAGCCCGGCCAGGGTGACCCGGGAGTTCGCCTTGACGAGTGAGAACTTCGGCGGCAGCAGTCTCGGGACCACCGCGCTGCGCACGACTCCGTACGCCTTCGACGCGACCAGGACGCCCAGCGCCGCCGGGTACAGCTCCAGGCCGCCCGTGGCCACCGCGCCCGACATCATCACCGCCAGCAGCGCCCGGGCCAGCATCGCGCCCGCCATCGCGGCCCGCCGCCCGTGCGGCAGCCGGTCCAGCAGCGGACCGATCACCGGGGCCAGCAGGGTGAAGGGGGCCATGGTGATGGCCAGGTACAGGGCCACCCGGCCGCGTGCCTCGTCCGTGGGGACGGAGAAGAACACCGTCGACGCCAGGGCCACCGTGATCATCACATCACCGGCGCCGTTGATGGCGTGCAGCTCGATCAGCTTGCCGAGGCCCGATTCGCCCGCCCCGTGCGCGTGCGTGGCCCGCCGGATCCCGCGCGCCGTACCGGTGAAGGGGAGGTGCAGGGCACGGCCGACGGCCCGGCCGGCCCGCCTGGCCGGTCCCGGGCCGTCGGCGGACGACCGTACGGGTGCCACCTGGCCATAGTGCCCCACTCGGCCCTCACGGACCCCTCCCGGCGCGTTTCGGGCACCTGGCCGGTCTTGGGTTGTCCGCGAATCGGACCTTGCATGTGGGCCGAAGCCGCCGGAGGAGGTAGCGTGCGTAGCGCGCCACCGGCGGTTGCTCTTGGCCGCGCGCCTCTTCGCGATCCCGCAGAATGGATTGCAGGTAGGTGCGCCCGAGGCCGATCGGGTGCGGACGTCGACGCGGCCCTCTGGTCCGCTCCGCCCGCGCTACGTACGGACAAGACCGACGGGTCGTTGTGGACGACAGTACGGACGGCGCACTCGTGAGACGGCGTAGGAGAGAACGAGACCTGTGAGTGCTGCGACGACGCGAAGCCGTACCCCCGACCGCCTGTGTGCCGAGGCGGTAGACCTCGCCCGTGCGGCGGCCGAGGAGGCCGCCGCCCCCGGAGTGGTGGGCGAGCACCTCTCGGTCGTCTCCGAGGGCGACCGGGTCGTCACCCACTTCTTCGAGTGCAAGGACCCCGCCTACCGCGGCTGGCGGTGGGCCGTCACCGTGACGCGCGCCTCCCGCGCGAAGCTCGTCACCCTCGACGAAACGGTGCTGCTCCCGGGCGACGACGCACTGCTCGCCCCCGAATGGGTGCCGTGGAGCGAGCGGCTGCGGCCGGGTGACCTGGGCCCGGGCGACCTGCTGCCCACCGAGGCCGACGACCTGCGGCTGGAGCCGGGCTGGTCGGGCGAGGACGCGCCGCCGCCGAACTCGGTGGTCTCCGAGGAGATGGCCGAGCTGGTCGAGGCGGAGGACGCGGACGTCACCGACCGGACGGTGGTGCCGGTACGGGGCTCCATCACCTCGGTCGCCGAGGAGCTCGGCATGCGCCGGGCGCGGGTCCTGTCGCGGTACGGGCTGCACAGTGCGGCGGACCGCTGGGACGAGGGGTTCGGGGCGAAGACCCCGATGGCCCAGGCGGCGCCCGCGTCGTGCGTGTCGTGCGGGTTCCTCGTGGCGATCGGTGGCTCCCTGGGCCAGGCGTTCGGAGTCTGCGCGAACGAGTTCAGTCCGGCGGACGGGCGGCTGGTGTCGCTGTCCTACGGCTGCGGGGGCCACTCGGAGGCCGCGGTCATGCCGAAGCCGCTGCGGCCGGCGCCGCCGGTGCTGGACTCCATGGCCTCGGACGAGTTCCTGCTGCGGCCGGCGCCGGACAACGGCTCGGTGCCGGTGTCCGACCTCCCGCCGTCCGACCTGGGCCACTCCTAGCCTGCGGCGCCGCGGCGCAAGCGCTCCCGGCTCCGCCGGGCTTCCGGGTCTCCGCCCCGGACCCGCGCCCGGATCTTCCCCGGCTCCCCCTCCCGGACTCCGTCCGGGAGGCCCCTGAGGTGCCCCCACGAGGCCGCCTTCGGCGGGGCCGGCCCCGCGACGTGCGGCCAGAGCAGGGGGCGGGCCCCACGCTGTGGGACTGGCCCGCGGCCCGCCGCGTCACACACGCACGGCGGCGTACGAGATCGGGATGACCTCCCCGGAGGGGGGCGCGCCGGCCGGCCGGTGCCGTCCCGCGCCGACCGGTCCCCGGGGGCCCGGCCGAGGTGCGCCCCCCCCCGGAGCCGCACGAGCGGGCACGGCCCCCGGCCCCGCCGTCAGCTCCCGGTGGCCTGGTCCGAGATCGGGATGACCTCCCCGGAGGGGGGCGCGGCGGCCGGGGCGACCGTGGCCGACTGGTTCGGGGACTGTGCCATCGAGGACAGCAGCTGGCGGGCCAGGCCCAGGCCGGTGCCGCCCATCGTCAGGGCCTTCGCGAACATCTCCGACATGCCCTCCGCCCCGTTCAGCAGCACCATGTGCTCCACGTTGCCGAAGGCACCCGCCCCGGCCTCAACGATCTTCGGCCAGTTCTCGGCGAGCTGCTGGGCCACCACCGCCTCCTGGTTCTCCGCCAGCGCCGCCGCCCGTGCCTTGATGGCCTCCGCCTCCGCGAGGCCCTTCGCCTTCGCCGACGCCGCGTCCGCCAGACCGCGGGCCTTCGCTGCCTCGGCCTCCGCGAGACCCCTGGCCTGCGTCGCCGCCGCCTCGGCCTCGCCCGTCGCCCGGGTGGCCTTCGCGTTGGCCAGGCCGCGCGTCTCCGCCGCCTCGGCCTCGGCCGCCGCGGCCGCCTTGACCCGAGTGGCCTCGGCCGCCGCCGCGAGTTCCGTCTCCTTCGCCTTCGCCTGCGCGGCCGAGATCCGCGAGTCCCGGTCCGCCTCGGCGAGCGTGCGCTGCTCGTACGCCTTCGCGTCCGCCGGCTTGCGCACGTCCGCCTGCAACTGCTGCTCGCGTCGGTTGGCCTCCAGCTCCGCGACCCTGGTCTCCTGGACGACGACCTCCTGGCGGGCGGCCGCCTCGGCGAGCGGGCCCGCCTGCTTGGCCGCGGCCGCGGCCTTGTCCCGCTCGGCCTGGTAGCCGGCCTGGAGGATTTCGCTGTCCCGCGTGGCCTCCGACATCCGGGCGAAGGCGGCCTGTTCGGCCTCCGTCGCCAGCAGGTTCGCGTCGGCCTGCGCGATCCGCGCGTCCCGCTGCACGGCCGCCGCGTGCGGCATCGCGAGGTTCTTGATGTAACCGGTCGGGTCCTCGATCTCGTGGATCTGGAGCGAGTCGACGATCAGGCCGAGCTTCTCCATCTCGCTCCCGCAGGCCGCCCTGGTCTGACCGGTCAGCTTCTCGCGGTCGCGGATCATGTCCTCGACGGTCAGCCCGCCCACGATCGAGCGCAGATGACCCGCGAAGACGATGTGCACGCGCTCGGGGATCATCTTCTGCTGGTCCAGGAACCTGCGTGCGGCGTTGGCGATCGAGACGGTGTCGTCCCCCACCTTGAAGATGACCACGCCGCGCACCTTCAGCGGGATCCCCTGGTGGGTGACGCAGTCCACCACGAGCTGGGTCTCGTTCAGGTCCAGTGACAGTTTCCGTACGGCCTGGACCCCCGGCAGTACGAGCGTTCCGCGCCCGGTGACGATCCGGAACCCCATGCCGTCGCCCAGACCCTCGGTCCTGTGTGCGGAGCCGGAGATGACGAGTGCTTCGTTCGGTTCGGCGACCCGCCACATGAGCTTGAACAGCCCGACCAGAACAAGTACGGCGGCAAGAACGGCTCCCGCCACGACGCCGATGTCCATCGGCAAACGCCCCCTTAGAGCGGTGCCGTTGTGGCACCGGTGAAGGCGAGTGTGCGCCTGCCGGGATCCGGCGTGAAGGTGGCGGCGGAGTCTTGTCGCAATCTTGATACGCGCAGGTGGAGCCGCGGCTCAGTTGACGTAGGCGGCGCTCACGTACACCGTGCGCGGCGGCAGGTGTTCCACCACGGTGACCACCGTCCCCACGGGCAGCGGCCGTTGCTCGCCCAGTGCCGGATACGCCAGGAAGTGCTCGGCTCCGCCCCGGATGCGGACGATGACCTCGCCCACCAGGCCGGGGCCCACCGTCCCGGTGACCCGCCCGCTCAGCCCCACCATGTCATCGGCCATACGGGCAGGCTACGCGGCCGGCTCAGCGCCCCTTCAGCGTTTGCGCCGGACGAGCCGACGGCCGCCGAGCACCAGGGCCGTGGCCAGGACGAGGACCATCGCACCCTTCGTGAAGGTGCCGGACCCCGGCTTCGCCGGTGCGGCCGGGGAGCCCGGCGCGGGACTCGCGGAGGGGCCCGCGGGGGTCGTCTTCGGGTCGGGTGCCGCCGGGCGGACCGGGACCGCGACGACCCGGCTGTGCACCCCCTCCGAACCGAACATCAGCGCCGAGCCGTCCGCCGTGTACGTCACCGACTCGGCCTGTCCCTGCCAGGGCGCGGACACCGCTTCCCCCGCGCCTTGCGGCCGCCCGTCCTGCCACGGGTAGGTCTTCGCGAAGAAGTAGCCGCGCAGCGTCAGCCGGGAGCCGTCCGGCGAGAACGCCCCGTCCGTCACCCACGGCACGTCCGCGATCCGCCGGAACACGTTGGTGCCGTCGGCCGACAGCCGTTCCGGTCCCTCGTAGAGCCCGCCCGTCCGCTCGTTCTTGCTCGCGATGTAGACCCGGCCCGTCACCGGATGCACCATCAGCGCCTCCGCGTTGCGCGGGCCGTCCGCGTAGCGCACCGTGAACTGTTCCGCCTTGACCGTCGCGTCCGCCAACTCCCGCGGCTCCGGGAAGCGGTAGATCCAGACGTGGTCCCAGGTGCCGTCCTTGTTGTCCCCGACGTCCGCGACGTACAGCTGTCCGTCCGGGCCCAGCGAGATCGCCTCGACGTCGCGCGGCCGCCCGATCCCGGTCAGCGTCACCCGTGCCACCGTCCTGCCGGTCGCCGAGTCCACGGCGTACACGTACGGGCCGTCGTCGCTGTCGTTGTGCGTCCAGTAGACGCCCGGGTGGACACGGCTCGCCGCGAGTCCGCTGGACTCCGTGATGCGCGGGTCCTGGATGGTGAAGTCCGAGGCGCCGGTGGCGGCGGCCGCCGGGGATCCGGTGAGGACGGCGGCGGCGGTGAACGCGGTCAAGATCGGCAGCAGGCGCATTCCCCAAGCCTGCCAGGCCGCCCGGCGTGGCGGGCATCACAGCGGCCGCGGTCCGGTGATCCGCGATGATGACCGGATGCGTTTCATGTTCGTCGGCGATTCCATGACCATCGGACGCGCCGGCGACTACACCTGGCGCTACCGGATGTGGCAGCACCTGTGCGCCACCCTGGGCGACTCCTTCCGCATCGTCGGCCCGCGCAGCGCGCTGTACGACACGACCGCCGGGGCGCCCGTCAGCCACGCGTACGCCGACCCCGCCTTCCCGGAGCACGCCCGGTGCCACCTGGCCGGCTGGGGCGAGGGCTGGCAGCACATGGCCCCGCTGATCGGTCCGGCCGTCGCCGCCGCCGAGCCGGACGTGCTGCTCGTCTCGCTCGGGCTGATAGACCTCGGCTTCTACACCGACGCGCCGCAGACCGCCGTCAACGTCCACCGGTTCATCGCCGGGGCCCGCGCCGCCCGCCCCGGCATCCGGATGGTCCTGCTGCCCGTCATCCCGAACGTCCGGGCCGACTCCGACGCGCCCTTCGCCGCCCAGGTGGCCCGCTTCAACGAACTGCTCGCCAAGGCGGTGGCGGACCTCTCCACCCCGGCCTCGCCGATCCTGCTGGCCGCCCGCCCGCAGGGGTACGAGCTGGGCGCCGACACCTACGACGGCACCCACCCCAACGCCTCCGGTGAGCACCGGCTGGCGGGCGAGTTCGCGGCGGCCCTGCACCAGGCCTGGTCCGTCGGCGGCCCCTACCGGCTGCCGGCCGGCGCCTGACCGGGCGCCGACCGTGCGGCGGCCGCCGCCCGTGCCGAACGGGACGACGGCCACCGGGCAGGGCCGGCCGGCTACCAGGCGAAGGCCTCCGGGGAGGGGCCGGGGCCGGGGAAGATCTCGTCCAGTGCCGTCAGCAGCTCCTGGTCCAGCTCCAGTTCCAGCGCGCGCAGGGCGCTGTCGAGCTGCTCGGCGGTGCGCGGGCCGACGATCGGCCCGGTCACCCCTGGCCGGGTCAGCAGCCAGGCCAGGGCCGTCTCGCCGGGCTCCAGGCCGTGCTTGTCGAGGAGGTCCTCGTACGCCTGGACCTGCGCCCTTACCGCGCTGTCGGCCAGCGCCTCCGCCGGCCGGCCCGAGGCGCGGCGGCCGCCCGTCGCCTGCTTCTTGAGGACCCCGCCGAGCAGGCCGCCGTGCAGCGGGGACCAGGGGATGACGCCGAGGCCGTACTCCCGGGCGGCCGGGATGACCTCCATCTCGGCCCGCCGTTCGGCGAGGTTGTACAGGCACTGCTCGCTGACCAGCCCGACCGACCCGCGCCGTGCGGCGGTCTCGTTGGCCTGGGCGATCTTGTAGCCGGGGAAGTTGGAGGAGCCCGCGTAGAGGATCTTGCCCTGCTGGATCAGGACGTCGACGGCCTGCCAGATCTCCTCGAAGGGCGTCAGGCGGTCGACGTGGTGGAACTGGTAGACGTCGATGTAGTCGGTCTGGAGCCGCTTGAGGCTCGCGTCGACGGCCCGCCGGATGTTGAGGGCCGACAGCTTGTCGTGGTTGGGCCAGGGGTCGCCGTCGCCTGCCATGTTCCCGTAGACCTTGGTGGCCAGGACCGTCTTGTCCCGGCGGCCGCCGCCCTGGGCGAACCAGGTTCCGATGATCGCCTCGGTGCGGCCCTTGTTCTCACCCCACCCGTAGACGTTGGCGGTGTCCACGAAATTCAGCCCCGCGTCGATCGCGGCGTCCAGGATGCCGTGGCTGGTCGGTTCGTCTGTCAGCGGACCGAAGTTCATCGTGCCGAGGACGAGTCGGCTGACTTTGAGTCCGGTGCGTCCGAGCTGCGTGTACTTCATGGGACCCAAGCCAACTGCTTCGAGTCGACTCCAGGCAAGAGGGCGAGGGCGCCGAACGGCGGGCGCGGGTTACTGGCCGACGGCGGCCGCCACGGCGACGACGACGAACATCAGCACGAGCACACCGGCCATGACACGGTTTCTGGTCTTCGGATCCACCCGTCGAGCGTAACGCGGCGGTCGGCGGCTCCCGGGCGTGGGGCTGCGAGACCGCTCGCACGGTGACCGTGGAGGGCGTCCGGCGGCTCCCGCTCGCCCTGCCCCGTACGGAGGAACATCTCGGCGGAGCCGGCCGAGCCGGTCACCGACGCCTGGCGGCCGTGCGTGCCGGCGCGGGTCGCCCGGGGACACCCGGAGGGCGGGGTGGACGCTGCGCCCGGGCCGCCCGGCTGCGGGCCGCGACCGAGGTGTCCGGCGCCTTCCCCGGCGTGCACCGCAGCCGGCTCGCGCTGCGGGCGGACACCGCTCCGGGACTGGATCCGGCGGTGCCGGAGCACCGGGAGGCGCCGCACCGGTGGCTGAACTCCCGGGGCTGCCGCCTGCGTCACCCGCGCGCAGCCGAGCCGGACCGCCGGTGGCGGGCCGGGCACCGGCTGCCCGGTGAGCGGCCGGCGGCACTGACGGACGCGCAGATCGGGGTGCCGGCGGCCGCGTACGGGGAGCCGGCCGCGCTGCCCCGGGGACGGCGCATGCTGGGGCCGACGGCCGCCGCGAAGGCGTTGTTCGCGCTGCTGCCGGACACGGTCGTGCCGTGGGACGCGGCGATCGCCGCCGCCGGTACGGCGGCCCCGACGCGCGGGCGTTCGCCCGCCACCTGGCGACGGGCCCGGCGGGGGCGCGGGCCGCGCCGGCGGAGCGGGGGCCGGACGAGGCCGGGCCGGCGGCGCAGCCGGGGCTTCCGCGGCGAAGCTGCTGGACGAGTGCCTCTACGTGACGATCACGTACGCGGGGCGCTGACGGCGAGGGGCCAGGCGCCGACGACCTCGTAGCGCGGGCCCTCGCCCGGGACGCCGCTGGTGGGGAGGTGGCTGCGGACGAGGCTGAGGGTGTCGACCTGCCAGGGCGTGCCCTCGAAGGGGGCGAGGGCGTCGAGGTGGGGGCGCAGCGTGCCGCCGTGCGAGCCCCGCGCGAGGGTGAGGTGCGGGGTGTAGCGGCGGTGCTGCTCCATCGGGACCCCGGCCCGGCGGGCGGCGGCGTCGGCGCGCTCGGCGAGGAGCCGCATCCGGTCGAGGTCCCCGGCGGCGCCGGCCCACAGGGCGCTGTCGCCGAAGTGGCCGCAGCCGTGGATGCGGAGCGGGAAGGCCTCGGTACGGGCCGCCGCACGGGCGAGGCGGGCGTGCAGCTCGGGGAGGAGCGGCTCGCGGACCTCGCCCATGAAGGCGAGCGTGAAGTGCCAGGACGCTTCGGCGGTCCAGCGGAGGTGGGGGGCGGGGGGTGACGCGGCCCGTGCCGCCCCGACGGCTTCGCGGAGTTCCGCGACGGCGGGGGCGGGGGGCAGCACGGCGGCGAACAGCCTCATGGGGTGACCCTAGCCGCGGTCGCGCGTGCGGGTGCCGGGTCGCGTTGCCGGTGCGGCGCCGTTGCACGGAGCGGCCCCGGGTGCGCCGGGCTCCCGGCGCTCCGCCCCGACCCCGCGCCGCAAACGCCGGCGGGGCTGGAAAGACCGCCTCAAACGGCGGCGGTGCTGATCCTGCCCGCCGAGGCAGGGTTGCCCCGGCGGGGCTGATCAGCCCCGCCGGGAACGGGCGTCAGGCCGCCTTGACCAGGGCGCGCTGGGCGGGGACGAAGGTGACGCCGCGGCGGGAGAGGCGGACGCTGAGGTTGCCGACGCGGGAGAGGACCAGGGCGATCGCGAGGGCGGCGGCCAGCGAGACCGCGCCGCCCGCGGCCATGCCGATCCGGGCGCCGTACGTGTCGGTGATCCAGCCCACCAGCGGGGCCCCGAGCGGGGTGCCGCCCGTGAAGACCATCATGAACAGGGCCATGACCCGGCCCCGCATCTCCGGGTCGGTCGCCATCTGCACGCTCGAATTGGCGGTGACGTTGACCGTCAGGCCGAACATCCCGATCGGCACGAGCAGCACCGCGAACAGCCACAGCCCCGGCGCGAACGCCGTCACGACCAGCAGGACGGAGAAGAGCACCGCCGCCGCGACCAACAGCCGCAGCCGGGAGTGGCCGCGCCGGGCCGCCAGCAGGGCGCCCGCCAGGGAGCCCGCCGCGATCAGGGTGTTGAACAGGCCGTACGTACCGGCGTCCCCGTGGAACACCTTGTTCACGAACGCCGACAGCCAGATCGGGAAGTTGAACCCGAACGTCCCGATGAAGCCGACCAGCACGATGGGCCAGATCAGCTCGGGCCGCCCTGCGACGTACCGCAGACCCTCCCGCAGCTGGCCCTTCCCGCGCGGCTGCCGCTCCACCGGGTGGAGTTCGCGCGTACGCATCATGAGCAGCGCGGCGATCGGCGCGGCGAAGGACAGTCCGTTCAGCAGGAAGGCCCAGCCGGAGCCGACGGCGGTGATCAGCACACCGGCGATCGCCGGGCCGACCAGCCGCGCGGACTGGAAGTTGGCGGAGTTCAGGCTGACCGCGTTCGCGAGCTGGTCCTTGCCGACCATCTCCGGGACGAACGTCTGGCGCGCCGGGTTGTCGACGACGGTGATCAGGCCGAGCAGGAAGGCGGCGAGGTACACGTGCCAGACCTGGACGTGTCCGGCCAGGGTGAGCGCGGCGAGTGCGACGCCCGTCAGCCCCATGGCCCCCTGGGTGGCCAGCAGCAGCGGCCGCTTGGGCAGCCGGTCGGCGAGTACGCCTCCGTAGAGGCCGAACACCATCATCGGCAGGAACTGCAGCGCGATGGTGATGCCCACCGCGGAGGCCGAGCCGGTGAGGGACAGGACCAGCCAGTCCTGAGCGATGCGCTGCATCCAGGTGCCGGTGTTCGAGACGACCTGTCCCGTGGCGAAGAGCCGGTAGTTCCGGATCTTCAGCGAGCTGAACATGGAGTTCCGGCTCGCGGGTCGCGTAGTGGTGGATGTGTGGCCGGGTGCGGAGTCTGCTCCGGTTCCCGTACTCAAAAGCGTTCGCCTCCTGGCGTCTGACGGTTACAAGTGCGCGAGCTTCTCCAGGACGGGCGCCGCGGCACGCAGCTTGGCCCATTCGTCCTCGGTGAGCTCGGCCGCGAGCCCGGCCAGGAAGGCGTTGCGCTTGCGACGGCTCTCTTCGAGCATCGCTTCGGCTTCCTCCGTCTGGCTGACCACCTTCTGGCGGCGGTCGTCCGGGTGCGGCTCCAGCCGTACCAGTCCCTTGGCCTCCAGCAGCGCGACGATGCGTGTCATCGACGGCGGCTGGACGTGCTCGCGCCGCGCCAGCTCGCCGGGAGTGGCCTGGCCGCAGCGGGCGAGGGTGCCGAGCACCGACATCTCGGTCGGGCTCAGTGACTCGTCGACGCGCTGGTGCTTGAGCCGGCGGCCCAGCCGCATGACGGCGGAGCGGAGGTCGTTCACGGCGGCAGCGTCGTCGCCATGGGAAAGGTCGTGCATGTTCTTTAGAATAACTCATTACTCTCTCTAAAGAACACCGGTTTCCGGGCGTCACGCGTCACACCATCGGACACCGCGCGGGTTCCGTCACTCGTCCGGGTGAGCTGCTTCCGGAAAGTGACCCGCGTTCCGCAGTGGTGCACCGACTCTGTGCGGCATGGGGACTCATGTGCTGAGCATGCGCATAGACGGGGAACTGCTCGACCGCCTCCGGACTCATGCCGCAAAACGCGGAATGAGCGTCCAGGACTATGTCGTCCGGACGCTCATTCGCGATGACTTCGACGAGCGCTTCAAAGCGGCGGTCGACGAGACGGAGAAGTTCTACGGGCTCACCTAGCCCGCACGGTGCCGTTGCTACGTGAGGCCGAGGGCCGGCATCGCGTAGTAGAAGACGAAAACGGCCGCGACCACGTACATGGCCACCGGGACGTCCCGGCCGCGGCCGGTCGCCAGGCGCAGGGCGCAGAAGCTGATGAAGCCAATGCCGATGCCGTTGGTGATCGAGTAGGTGAAGGGCATCATCACCATCGCCAGGAAGGCGGGGACGGCGATGGTGAAGTCGCTCCAGTCGATGTCCCGGACCGAGCCGGCCAGGATCAGGAAGCCCACCGCCACCAGTGCGGGCGTCGCCGCCTGGGAGGGGACCATCGTCGCCAGTGGGGTGAGGAAGAGCGAGACGGTGAACAGCGCGCCGGTCACCACGTTGGCCAGGCCCGTGCGGGCGCCCTCGCCGACGCCGGCGGTGGACTCCACGAAGCAGGTGGTGGCCGAGGAGGAGGTGGCGCCGCCCGCGGCGACGGCCAGGCCGTCGACGAGCAGGACCCGGTTGATGCCGGGGAAGGTGCCGTCCGGCTTCGTCAGCTTGGCCTCGTCGCCGACGCCCAGGATGGTGCCCATCGCGTCGAAGAAGCAGGACAGCAGCACGGTGAAGACGAACAGGATGCCGGTGAGGACGCCGACCTTCCCGAAGCCGCCGAACGGGCTGACCTGGCCGACGAGTCCGAAGTCGGGCGCGGCCACCGGATTGCCCGGCCACTGCGGCACGGTCAGGCCCCAGGCCGTGGCCGGCAGGTCGGTGATGATCTGGACGGCGACCGCGATCACGGTCATGGCCACGATGGAGATCAGGATGGCGCCGGGCGTCTTGCGGATCAACAGGGTCAGCGTGAGCAGCACGCCGATCACGAAGATCAGCACGGGCCAGCCGTGCAGGTGGCCGTCGGTGCCGAGCTGGAGGGGCACCGTGGTGTGGGCGGCGTCGGGGATGCGGGAGACGAAGCCGGAGTCGACCAGGCCGATCAGCAGGATGAACAGGCCGATGCCGATCGAGATGCCCTTGCGCAGGCCGAGCGGGACGGCGTTCATGACCCGCTCGCGCAGGCCGGTGGCGACCAGCAGCATCACCACGAAGCCGGCGAGCACGACCATGCCCATGGCGTCGGGCCAGCTCATCCGGGGCGCGAGCTGGAGGGCGACGACGGTGTTGACGCCGAGGCCGGCCGCGAGCGCGATCGGGACGTTGCCGATGACGCCCATGAGGAGGGTGGAGAACGCGGCCGTCAGGACGGTGGCGGTGACCAGCTGGCCGCCGTTCAGCTGGTGGCCGTACATGTCCTTCGCGCTGCCGAGGATGATCGGGTTCAGCACGATGATGTAGGCCATCGCGAAGAACGTCGCGAGGCCGCCGCGGATCTCCCGGCCGACGGTCGAGCCGCGCTCGGAGATCTTGAAGAAGCGGTCCGTGGCGTTGGTGGGGGCCGCGGCGGGTGCCGAGGTGCTCATGCGGTCCTCAAAGGGTCATTTGGTTATTCATACGAATAAAACCGGTCGCAGGCAAACCGTTTCAGTATGAACACATGAGGGAAGAGCCGTCCATCTCCGCGCGTAGACCGAGCGGGGTGCCCCGGGGGGCGGCCTCTCTTCGGCCGGTCCGGCCGGCCCGCCTAGACTGGCCGCATGGCGAAATGGACCGCACAGCACGAGGCCCCCGAGCCCTTGGAGGGCCCCGTCGTCGCGACCGTCGTCGGCGGCACGGTCATCTGGTTCGTCCTCTTCCTCGGTCAGCTCCCCTTCTACGGTTGGTTCGCGGACCGGAACCTGTTGTGGTGGGTCTGGACCCCGGCCGCCGGCACCGCCCTCGGCCTGTTCGGCATCTGGTACGCCCGCGGCCGCGAGGCCGCCATCAAGCGGCACAAGGAACAGCAGGCCGCGGAGGCCGCGGAGCTCCGGCCCGAAGCCTGACGGAGGCCCGTCGCCCGGTCCATCGGCGGACTGACGGCGCGGGGCCACCAGGGGACGATTCCGCTCATCCCGAAGTCGGATCTTCCGACCGCTCGGCGGGTGGAGCGTCCGCAGGCCCTTTACCGTCGAAAGCATGACGCAGCGGGCGCAGACCGAAACCGACGGACCGGAGCCGGGCGGCAGCGGCGGTGGCACGCCCGCGTTCGGCACGGCCATCGACGCGGGGGCCGAGCTGGACCCGGTCCACCCGATGCGCCCACCGGCGCCCCGGTTCAAGGCGGGCGGCCTGAGCGCCGCGGAGGTCGCCGAACGCGTGGCCCGCGGCGACGTCAACGACGTGCCCGTGCGCTCCTCGCGCTCCACCTCCGAGATCGTCCGCGCGAACGTCTTCACCCGCTTCAACGCCATCATCGGCGTCCTGTGGGTGATCATGCTGTGCGTCGCACCGATCCAGGACAGCCTGTTCGGCTTCGTGATCATCGCGAACACCGGCATCGGCATCGTCCAGGAGCTGCGGGCCAAGAAGACCCTCGACGGGCTCGCCGTGATCGGCGAGGCCAGACCCAGCGTCCGCCGCGACGGCAGGACCGGCGACATCTCCACCTCGGAGATCGTCCTCGGTGACGTCATCGAGCTCGGACCGGGCGACAAGGTCGTCGTCGACGGCGTCCTCGGCGAGGCCGAAAGCCTGGAGATCGACGAGTCCCTGCTCACCGGCGAGGCCGACCCGGTGCTCAAGCGGCCCGGAGACCAGGTCATGTCGGGCTCCTTCGTGGTCGCCGGCGGCGGCGCGTTCACCGCCACCAAAGTCGGCCGCGAGGCCTACGCCGCCCAGCTCGCCGAAGAGGCCTCCCGCTTCACGCTCGTCCAGTCCGAGCTGCGCACCGGCATCTCCACCATCCTCAAGTACGTCACCTGGATGATGATCCCGACCTCGATCGGCCTCATCGTCAGCCAGCTCACCGTCGAGAACTCCGACGTCAAGGACTCCATCGCCCGGACCGTCGGCGGCATCGTGCCGATGATCCCCGAGGGGCTCGTGCTGCTGACCTCCGTGGCGTTCGCCATCGGGGTCGTCCGGCTCGGCCGCAAGCAGTGCCTGGTCCAGGAACTGCCCGCCATCGAAGGCCTCGCCCGTGTCGACGTCGTCTGCCTCGACAAGACCGGCACCCTCACCGAAGGCGGCATGGACGTCAGCGAACTGCGCCCGCTCGGCGGCGAGGACGGCGCGTACGTCGGGAAGGTGCTCGGCGCGCTCGGGGAGTCCGACCCGCGTCCCAACGCCAGCCTCCAGGCCATCATCGACGCCTACCCCGACAGCGCGGAGTGGCGCTGCACCGAATCGCTGCCGTTCTCCTCCGCCCGGAAGTACAGCGGCGCCAGCTTCAGCGAGGGCGACGGCGAGAACCACACCTGGCTGCTCGGCGCCCCGGACGTGCTGCTGCCGGCCGGGGACCCGGCGCTGGAGGAGATCGACGCCCTCAACGAACAGGGCCTGCGGGTCCTGCTCCTGGCCCGCTCCGCCCGCGAACTGGACGACCCGGCCGTGGCCGACGGGGTCAGGCCCACCGCCCTGGTCGTCCTGGAACAGCGGCTGCGCCCCGATGCCGCCGACACGCTGCGCTACTTCGCGGACCAGGACGTCAAGGCCAAGGTCATCTCCGGCGACAACGCCGTCTCCGTCGGCGCGGTGGCCGGGAAGCTCGGGCTGCCCGGCGCACAGAACACGGTCGACGCCCGCGAAATGCCGGCCGAACCGGCGGGCCTGGCCGAGGTCCTGGACGGCAACGCGGTCTTCGGCCGGGTCACCCCGCAGCAGAAGCGGGACATGGTCGGCGCGCTCCAGTACAGGGGGCACACGGTGGCCATGACGGGCGACGGCGTAAACGACGTCCTCGCCCTCAAGGACGCCGACATCGGGGTGAGCATGGGCTCCGGCTCGGAGGCCACCCGCGCGGTCGCCCAGATCGTGCTGCTGAACAACAGCTTCGCCACCCTGCCCTCGGTGGTCGCCGAGGGCCGCCGGGTCATCGGCAACATCACCCGGGTGGCCACCCTGTTCCTCGTGAAGACCGTCTACTCGGTGCTGCTGGCCATCCTGGTGGTGTGCTGGCAGGTCGAGTACCCGTTCCTGCCGCGCCACCTGACGCTGCTGTCGACGCTCACCATCGGCGTGCCGGCGTTCTTCCTCGCGCTCGCCCCCAACAAGGAACGGGCCAGACCGCACTTCGTGCGACGGGTGATGCGGTACGCGATCCCGGGCGGGGTGATCGCGGCGGTCGCCACCTTCGTGACGTACCTGATCGCCCGCCACCACTACACCGGCGCCGACAGCCTCGAGGCCGAGACCAGCGCCGCGACGCTGACCCTGTTCCTGACCTCGATGTGGGTGCTGGCGATCATCGCCCGCCCGTACACGTGGTGGCGGATCGCCCTGGTCGGTGCGATGGGCGGGGCGTTCCTCCTGGTCCTGGTCGTGCCCTGGCTCCAGACCTTCTTCCAGCTGCGGCTGGAGGGCACGGTGCTGCCCTGGACGGCGGTCGCCGTCGCGGTCGTGGCGTCCGCGCTGATCGAGTTCACCTTCCGTTGGGTCGACCGCAGGTTCCCGGCTTAGGGGTCTCCGGCGGATCAGGGCCGGACAGCGGCCCGGCCGTGCTCCGCCGGACACCCCTTGGCCCCCGGCCCGACCCCGGTCAGTCGAACCAGCGGTCGCGGGCCAGTTCCGCCGTGCGGGAGGGGTCCTCCAGCAGGGCCGCGACTTCGAAGCGGCGCGGCCACTGGCCCGCCGACCAGGCGAGTCCGGCCGCGACGCCCTCCAGGGTGGCGGCGTGGAGGGTGCCGTCCGGGGTGCGGCGCCAGTCGAGTTCCGTGCCGCCCGCGACGAGTTCCCCGTGCTCGACGTACGTCCGCGGCGTCGCGGGGCCCAGCAGGATCCGTACCGCCTCCGGGACCTCGTGCTCCTCGCCCGGCGTGGTGACCTCCGCGGGGACGGTGTCCGACAGGCGGCGCACCTGGAGCATCTCCGCGAGGTCGGCGGCCCGCGCGGGGGCGACCGGCAGCAGGGGCAGGCCCGCGGTCAGCGGCAGCAGGTCGGGGGCGTCGGCGATCACCGCGTCGGCCGCGTCCACGACCCGGACCTCGCCGTCCACCACCGCCCGCAAGTCGTCCGGGAGGGTCACCTGCTCGGGGTCCAGCTCGGCCAGCGCCCCGTAGAGGGCGTGCAGCTGGCGGTCCGACACCTCGCGGGCGGGGTCGGCGAGCCGGCCCAGGAGCTCGGCCGCGCCGCCGGGCTCGTCCAGCAGGGCGTGCACGGTGGTCCGTACGCCCAGGGCACGCAGCACCTGCTCGTCCTCGAAGCCGGTGGCGTCGGCAGGCGTGTACAGCCCGGCCAGCAGCGGGTCGCCGCCCGCCGCGCGCAGACCGGCCGGGCGGCGGCCGTCGAGCACCGGGTGGTCGCGCAGCCACCAGGCGGTGTACGGGCGCACGGAGCGGGTGGTGCCGTCGGGGAGCAGCACCCGCACGGGCTGGGTCAGCGCGTCGCGCAGCGGGGGCTGCGCGAGCATGGCCAGGGCTTCGGGCCAGCGGTCGTCATCGACCAGGTCCAGGTCCCGTACGCCGATCAGTTCGGTGGCCACCGGCGGCAGGGGGGTGTCCGGGAGCTGGTCCAGCAGGTCCTCGCACCACACGTCGACGGCGTCCAGCAGGCCCGCGTCGTCCGGCTCGGCGAAGTCCCCGTCGCGGGGCTCCAGTTCGTCGGGGTCCAGGACCACGTCGGTGGCGCGGACCAGCTGGAAGGTGCCCAGTACCCCGACGGCGGTGAGGGTTTCGGCGTCCCACCGCTCGGCGAAGCCCGCGTCCAGGTACGGGATCTCGTCCTCGCGGACCACCGATGCCAGCGGGGACCCGGGCAGCAGCAGTTCGCCCGCCGGGGTCGGTTCGCCGTCCTCGTCGGGCAGGGCGAGGGCGCCCAGCCACGGCTCGTCACCGGGTTCCAGGCCGGCGTCGCGGACCAGGGTGAGGACCATCTCGGCCAGCTCGTCGGCGTCCGGCGCGTCCTCGTCCCAGATCTCCCCCGCGTCCAGGGAGGCCGCGACCGCCGCCCGCACCTGCGGGGTCGTCAGGACCGCGCGCGGGGTCGCCGGGAGCGCGCCGAGCTTCTCCAGCAGCGGGTGCGCGGCGTCGGGGTGCGCCACCTTGAGCCCGAGGCGGGCCAGGCCCTCGGGGGTGTCGGAGCCGGGGAGCAGGAGGTGGCGCGGCCCGATCGCGGTGCGCCCGTCGGCAAGCGGCACGGGCAGGCCGGAGAGCCGGTCCGGGTCCACCCCGGCGAGGCTGTCGTAGAGCCGGTGCCACCACTCGGGGGTGCGCTCGATGCCCGCGATCCGCTCGATGGCGTCGCCCAGCGGAAGCCGGCCGACGCCGAGGTGGCGCAGCTCGGGGCGGCGCTCCAGGCCGGCCGGCAGCAGGGTCGGCAGCACCTCCGCCAGGACCCCGACGGTGTCGGCTCCGGCGCCCTCGACCACCTCCGCCTCGAAGGGGCGCAGCGCTTTCAGCTCCTCGGAGGGCGCGGCGGGCGCGAGGAACGCCGTACGGGGCAGCCGCTGGAGGACGGCGCCGCGCAGGGCCCCGTCGAGCTCGCTCTTGCCGAGCGGGCCGGGTACCAGGTCGACGAGGCCGGTGCTCACCGGCTCCCAGGCGGCGAGGAGTTCGGCGTAGGCGTCCGCGGCGCGCTCGACGAGGAAGTCGGTCAGCGGCCCGGGCGCGGGGTGGCGGCGGCTGGTGTCCAGCGGCAGCGAGGCGATCAGCAGGGCGGGGATGCCCAGCGGCTCGTCGGTCGGGGTCGGTGCGTGGACGACGGGCGCGGTGCGCGGGTAGAGCGGGGCGCCCTCGATGTCGGCGGGCACGGCCCAGGTGACGGTCCAGAAGGGCCGCAGCCGCTCCTCCACGGGCCGGTCGGCGAGCAGGGCCGGCTCGATGGGGCCGCTGTGACGGACGGTGCGCCAGCGGTGCGTACCGGAGGCCGAGTCCTCGATGACGGTGTACGGGCCTTCGGCGCGCCGGTACAGCACCCGGTGTCCGGCGGCCGGGGTCTCCACGACGACCTCGCGCAACCCGGGCAGCGTCAGGAGCAGCGCGTCGTCGATCCCGGCCAGCAGCCGCTCCACCAGCTCCTCTGCGGCGGCGTCGCGCAGCGGGAGGACCACGACGGTGTCGTAGCCCTGCGGCGCGGTGCCCTCGGCGGGCAACGGCAGGCGCAGCAGCGGGACGTGGCCGTCACGGCGGCGCAGTTCGTCGCCGAGCCCGGGGCTGCCGCCGGATGCCTCCCGGGCCAGTTCGCGGGCTTCGGCGAGGGACCAGCGGACTCCGCCGTGGCGGCCGAGCACGGCAGGCTCGTCGGTGACGGCGAGCACGGCGGCGAAGCCGACGCCGAAGCGGCCCACGGTCTCGGCGGAGCCGCCCGGACCGGCCGGTTCCCGCTTCGCGGAGGCCCGTAGCGTCGACAGCGACTCCACGCCCGTCGCGTCCAGGGGGGCACCTGTGTTGGCGACGGCGAGCACCGCGTGGCCGTGTTCGCCGTCCCCGGGGTGCAGGGTGAGCCGCAGCCGGCCCGGTACCCCGGCGCGGGCGGCCGCGTCGGCGGCGTTCTGGGCCAGTTCGACCACGAGCCGGTCCCGGTAGCCGCCCAGCGCCAGGTCCTCCTCGGCGTTGGCGTCCTCGCGGAACCGGGCCGGGCCCGCGCCCCACGCGTCGAGCACCCCGCGCCGCAACCGGGCCGTTCCGAAGGGGTCCGCGCCGCCCTGGGCCGCCGTCACTCGCACGCTCACGCCGCTGCCTCCACGTTTCACTGGACCCGCGCCCGGGGCGCTCGGCCCCTGACCTCTTGAAGGTATCGCGTGCGGGGCGCCCTCCCGGCCGGGGAGGTACCCCGGCGGCATCCGGGCGGGCGTACGCGGGAGCCCCCGGCGCCGCGCGGCACCGGGGGCTCCCGCGTACGCCTGCGCGTTACAGCTTCTCGATCACGTAGTCGACGCAGGCGGTGAGCGCCTGCACGTCCGCCGGGTCGATCGCCGGGAACATCGCGACGCGCAACTGGTTGCGGCCCAGCTTGCGGTAGGGCTCGGTGTCCACGATGCCGTTGGCGCGCAGCGCCTTGGCGACGGCGGCCGCGTCGATGTCGTCGGAGAAGTCGATCGTGCCGATGACGGAGGAGCGCTTGGCGGGGTCCGTGACGAACGGGGTCGCGTACTTCGAGGCCTCGGCCCAGCCGTACAGGTGGCGGGCGCTGGCCGCGCTGCGGCCGGTGGTGAACTCCAGGCCGCCCTGTCCGTTCATCCACTCCAGCTGCTGGTTCAGCAGGAAGAGGGTGGCGAGCGCCGGGGTGTTGTACGTCTGGTTCTTCAGCGAGTTGTCGATCGCGGTCGGCAGCGAGAAGAACTCGGGGATGTGCCGGCTGCCGGACGCGTGGACGCGGGCCGCGCGCTCCAGGGCCGCCGGGGAGAACGCCGCCAGCCACAGGCCGCCGTCGGAGGCGAAGGACTTCTGCGGGGCGAAGTAGTAGACGTCGGTCTCGGTGATGTCCACCGGCAGACCGCCGGCGCCCGAGGTCGCGTCCACCAGGACGAGGGACCCGGCGTCGGCGCCCGTGACGCGCTTGATCGGCGCCGCGACACCCGTCGAGGTCTCGTTGTGGGTGTACGCGTACACGTCCACGCCCGCCTCGGCGACCGGCTCGGGGTGGGTGCCCGGCTCGGAGGAGATCACGGAGGGCGCGTCCAGCCACGGCGCGAGCTTCGCGGCGGTGGCGAACTTGGAGGAGAACTCACCGAAGGTCAGGTGCTGCGACCTCTTCTCGATGAGACCGGCGGTCGCGATGTCCCAGAAGGCGGTGGAGCCGCCGTTGCCCAGGATCACCTCGTACCCCTCGGGCAGGGAGAAGAGGTCCCGGAGTCCCTGGCGCACCGAGCCGACCAGGTTCTTGACCGGGGCCTGGCGGTGTGAGGTTCCGAGCAGGGAGGTACCGGTGGCGGCCAGGGCGTCGAGCGCCTCGGTCCGCACCTTGGAGGGGCCCGCGCCGAAGCGTCCGTCGGCGGGCTTGATGTCAGCGGGAATCTGGATCTCAGCCACGAGCGGAGCGTATCGGGTCCCGGTCGCCGTCCCGGGAGCGCGTCCACCCGATGAGACGCACGGCACCGGTGGCAGGGTGGATGCTGTGACGTCAACCGGGGAACTCGAACGGGCATTGCGGGCGAACCTGCGCGGGGACGTGGACTTCGGGGCCGCCGCGCGGGCGCTCGTGACCATGGACGCCTCGAACTACCGGCGGGTCCCGGTCGGCGTCGTCGCCCCGCGTGACGCCGCGGACGTGGCGCAGGCGCTGCGGGTGTGCGCCGAAGCGGGGGTCCCGGTCGTGCCGCGCGGCGGCGGCACCTCCATCGCGGGCCAGGCCACCGGCACCGGGGTGGTGCTCGACTTCACCCGCCACATGAACGCCCTGCTGTCGCTGGACCCGGCCGCCCGGACCGCCGTCGTCCAGCCGGGCCTCGTGCTGGACCGGCTGCGGGACGCGGCGCGCCCGTTCGGGCTGACCTTCGGGCCCGACCCCTCCACCCACTCCCGCTGCACCCTCGGCGGGATGATCGGCAACAACGCGTGCGGGGCCCACTCGGTGGCCTGGGGCACCACCGCCGACAACGTGACGGAGCTGGCGGTGACCGCGTACGGCGGCGCCTCCCACCGGATCGGCACGGGCTGGGCGGGCGCGCCGCAGGGCCTGCGCGAGCTGGTGTCCCGGAACCTGGCGGTCCTGCGCACGGGCATGGCCGGGGGCTTCTCCCGCCGCATCTCCGGCTACGGCGGCCTCGACGCGCTGCTCCCCGAGCGCGGGGTGGAGCTGGCCCGCGCGTTCTGCGGGAGCGAGGGCACGCTCGGGGTGGTGACGGAGGCGGTGGTGCGCCTGGTGGAGGCGCCGCGCGCGCCGGTGCTCGCGGTGCTCGGGTACGCGGACGAGAGCGCGGCGGCCGACGCGGCGGCGGGACTGCTGCCGCACCGCCCGCTGACGGTGGAGGGCATGGCCCGGGACCTGGTCGGCCCGGCGGCGCGGGGCCTGCCGCGGGGCGGGGCGTGGCTGTTCGTGGAAATGCCGGACGAGGGCGGGGCCCGGGCGCTGGTACGGGCCGCCGACGCCGTGGACGCGGCGCTGGTCACCGACCCGGCGGGGCAGCGGGCCCTGTGGCGGATCCGCGAGGACGCGGCGGGCACGGCGACGCGGTTGCCGACCGGGGAGATGGCCTGGCCGGGCTGGGAGGACTGCGCGGTGCCGCCGGTCCGGCTCGGCGGTTACCTGAGGGAGTTCCGGGCGCTGCTGGCGGAGCACGGGCTGCACGGGTCCCCGTACGGGCACTTCGGGGAGGGCTGCGTCCACGTGCGGATCGACTTCGACCTGGTGTCGGCGGCGGGTGTGGCCCGCTTCCGGGAGTTCTCCTCGGCTCTGGCGGACCTCGTCGTCTCGCACGGCGGCTCCCTGTCGGGGGAGCACGGGGACGGGCAGGCGCGGGCCGAACTGCTGCCGAGGATGTATGGGCCCCGGGTGCTGGAGCTGTTCGGCGCGTACAAGGACGTGTGGGACCCGGCGGGCGGCATGAACCCCGGGATGCTGGTCCGCCCGGCGCGCCTGGACGAGAACCTGCGCTTCGCGGTGCTGCCGGCGACACCGTTCGCGCGGGAGGTGGCCCGCTGCGTCGGCGTCGCGAAGTGCCGCGGCGCCGAGCCGGCCGGCGCGGAGGTGATGTGTCCCTCGTACCGGGTCACCGGCGAGGAGCGGCACTCCACGCGCGGCCGGGCGCGGTTGCTGCACGAGATGCTGGCTGGGGAGACCGTGACCGACGGCTGGCGCTCGACGGAGGTCGCGGAGGCCCTGGACCTGTGCCTGGCCTGCAAGGGGTGCCGCAGCGACTGTCCGGTGGGCGTGGACATGGCCACGTACAAGTCCCAGTTCCTGGAACGCCACTGGGCGGGCCGGATCCGGCCGCTGTCGCACTACACGCTGGGCGGGCTGCCGCAGTGGCTGCGGCTGATCGCCGCGGTGCGGGCGGCGGGTCCGGTCGGCGCCGCCGCCCGCCTGCTGCCGGTACCGGGGCTGGACCGGCGCCGCCCGCTGCCGCCTCTGGCCCGGGAGCCCTTCACCCGGTGGTGGCGCCGGTCGGGGCCGCAGCCGTACGGACCGGGCTCCGGCCCCGCCGTCGTCACGCTGTGGCCGGACACCTTCACGGAGCACCTCTCCCCGGCGACCGGCCGGGCCGCCGTCCGGGTCCTGGCGGCGGCCGGGCTCGGGGTGTCCCTGCCGCCCGGCCGGGTCTGCTGCGGCCTGACGTACCTCTCCACCGGCCGTCGGGGCCGCGCCCGGCAGGTACTCACCCGCACCCTGGACACCCTCGGGGAGGCAGCCGGCCCGGTGGTGGTGCTGGAACCCAGCTGCGCGGCGGCCCTGCGCACCGACCTGCCGGCCCTGCTGCCCGACGACCCGCGCGCCGCGCGCCTGGCGACGGCCGTCCGGACCTTCGCCGAGGTGCTGGAGGAGTACGCCCCGCAGTGGCGGCCGCCGCGCCTGGACCGGCCGGTGGCGGGCCAGACGCACTGCCACCAGCACGCCGTGCTGGGGGACGCGGCCGACCGCCGGCTGCGCGAGCGGGCCGGTCTCACCGGCGGTCTCAGCGGCGGCTGCTGCGGTCTGGCGGGCGACTTCGGCTTCCAGCCCGGCCACCACGAGGTGTCCGTGGCCTGCGCGGAGGAACAGCTGCTGCCCGCGCTGCGGGCCGCACCGCCCGGGGCCCTGTTCTTGGCCGACGGCTTCTCCTGCCGGACCCAGATCGCCCAGCTGGGCGGCGGCCGCCGGGCCCGGCACCTCGCGGAGGTGCTCGCGGAGGAGCTTTAGCGCGGGTTACGGGAGTGTGCGTGATGTAAGGCAGAACACGGCATGACACCCGTTACGTACCCCTTAGCCTGGTGGAATGACCCCGTCCTCCTCGGCTTCCGACACCGTGCCCGCGCCCCTCCACGGCGCCGCCCTCGACGCGCCGCCGTCCGCCGGCGGGGCCCGGGCGCGGTTCGGGCCGGTCGCGCTGGTGGTCTCGGCGGGGATCTCGGTGCAGTTCGGCGCCGCCCTCGCGGTCATGGTGATGCCCCGGACGGGCGCGGCGGGCGTGGTCACGCTGCGGCTCGCGGCGGCGGCCCTGGTGCTGCTGCTGGTGTGCCGGCCCAAGGTGCGCGGCTACGCTCGGGCGGACTGGGTCACCGTGTTCTGGTTCGGCGTGACCATGGCCGGCATGAACGGCCTGTTCTACCAGGCCATCGACCGCATCCCGCTCGGCCCCGCCGTCACCCTGGAGGTGCTCGGCCCGCTCGCCCTGTCGGTGATCGCCTCCCGGCGCCTGATGAACCTGCTGTGGGCCGTGCTGGCCCTGGCCGGAGTGACCCTGCTCGCCGGTCACGGCGGGGGCGGCGGGTTCGGCGGCCTCGACCCGCTGGGCGCCGCGTTCGCGGTCGGGGCGGGCGCGATGTGGGCCGCGTACATCGTGTTCAGCGCGCGGACGGGCCGCCGCTTCCCGCAGGCGGACGGCCTGGCCCTGGCGATGGCCGTGGCCGCGGTCATTTCCCTGCCGCTCGGGGTGGTCGAGGCCGGCTCCGACCTCGTGGTCCCGAGCACCCTGGCACTGGGCCTGGGCGTGGCCGTCCTGTCCTCCGTCCTGCCGTACACGCTGGAACTGCTGGCCCTGCGCCGGCTGCCCGCCCCGACCTTCGCGATCCTGATGAGCCTGGAACCGGCCATCGCGGCGAGCGCCGGTTTCCTGGTCCTGCACCAGGCCCTGTCCCTCGTGGACGCCCTCGCGATCGCGCTCGTCATCGCGGCGTCCATGGGCGCGGTCCGCTCCCAGATCGGCGGCCGGCCGGGGGGCGCCCCGGCCGCGTAGGCCGGGCAGGCTCAGCCCAGCGGCAGCTCCAGGTAGGAGGGCGTGGCCTCCGGGGAGGTGAAGGAGAGCGTCGCGCGCGGCAGGTTGGGGTCCGCGTAGAACGGGTCGCGGGCGTCGATGACCAGCAGGACGCGGTGCCCGCGCGGGACGTCGTACGCCGTCGCCTGGAGGTCGATGTCCGCGCTGATCAGGCTGTCGGGCGCGGAGCCGAGGTCGCTGTACGGGGCGTGCGTGATGATGTGGGCCGTCCCGTCGGGCGCGGTGTCCAGCAGGTACGCGACGAAGCCCGAACCGGGGTTCGCAGCCCGGTACGTCACCCGCAGCCGGGGCGTGCCGCGCAGCCGCAGACCCGCTTCCTCGGGCGCCGTCGCCCAGACGGCGGCCACGCCGCGGTCGATGTCGCCGGTCGGGTAGGCCTTCGGCCGGCCCGCGATCTCCGCGTAGCCGGAGCGGACGATCCGGTCGGCGACGGTCGCCGGGGTGTCGATCCCGCAGACGACGGTCGCGGTCCAGCCCGCCTCGGGCTCGTCCGCCAGCTCCGCACCGCCCGTGAGGTGCACCCGGCGCACCCGCCCGGTGAGGGCGGGCCAGGTGGGGCTGGCTTCGAGGGCCTTGCTCCACATCACCTCGGCGACCACCTGCCCCTCGGCGGCGATGCCGTTGTCGATGCCCTTGAGGTGGTGGTCGAACCAGCGGTGCGCGTCGGTCCAGATCCGGTTCGGCAGCCCGAGCATGCCCGGTGTTTCCGGGCCGGAGTGGTCACCGATGGAGAAGTCCAGGCGCTTGGGGCCGGTGAGTTCGTTGAACATCTTCACGGTCTGGTTGCCCGGGAAGAGCGTCTCGTGCCAGGCCTGCGCGAACAGGACGGGGACCTGGCGGCGGTTGAGTTCTTTGACGTGGGTGAAGGGCGAGCGGGGCTCCGCCCACCGCAGGGTGCCCTCGAGGTCCCGGTTGGCCAGGACGTTCTCGAAGACGCCCTCGGTCTGCGGGCTGAGCCGGGCCCGCGCCGCCGCGGCCAGCAGGGCCTGCACGGCGGCGACGTGCAGGGTGGAGTTCTCCAGGAACGCCTCGCCCAGGTCGCCCCAGGTGCTCATCGCCACGACCGCGTCCACCCGGGTGTCGTGCGCGGCGACGAGCTGGCTGATCCCGGAGCCGTAGGAGTCCCCGATGAAGCCGATCTTCGTGACGGGCCCGGACGTGCGCTCGATGAGGTGGTCCAGGGCGCGGCTGCCGTCGGCGACGTCGAGCGGGCCGGCGACCTCCACCTGTCCCTCCGAGGCGCCGAACCCGCGCGCGGTGTAGGCGAGGACGTCGTACCCGCGGGCGGCGAAGAGGCCGGCCTGGACGGCGTACGCGAGCCAGCCGAGGTCCGTCCACGGCGAGGGCATCACGATCACCGGGCGGGGCTGCGGCCCGGTGTGCCGCCACAGCGCGGCGTCGAGCAGCGCGCCGCCCGCGCCGGTCACCTTGCCGCGGCTGAACACGACGAGCGCGCGCACCTCGGCCACCTCGGAGGCGCGGGCGGGTGACAGCCCGGTGACGTCGCCGGTTTCCAGTGCGGTGACGAAGGCGGCCAGGGCGCTGGCGTCGAGTTCGGGGTAGAGGGAGAAGTCGGCTGGGTTCGCGTACGTCACGTCGGTTCGTCCTCTTCGTCGAGTGCCTCACGTGCCATGACAGGAACGGGTGTCCGCGCAGCGCCGCAGTCGTTCCGGGCGGCGGGGGTTCAGTATCGGCGCGACATCGCAGACGTTCCGCGAGTTTCCGGCGTACGGCCGAAATCGCCCCCGTACCGACGGGCGGCGCGGGGCCGCCGCTGCCCACGCCGGGCCGGGGGCTGCCTCAATCTGCCTGCGCAGGCGGGCAGTTGTGCCGGGTGGCGGGAACGCGACAGCCTCCGATCAAATCATGCAAGCATGCTTGATTGTTTTCTGGTCCCCTGCCAGGCTTCCCCCCACGCCGAGAAGGGGAGCGCACCGTGCCCGATCCGTCCGCTGTCGCCGTCTTCGCCGATCTCCGTGCGGAGGGGGCCGAACTGGACTCGCTGGTAGGGGAGTTGCCCGAGGGCGGGTGGACGAGGCCCACGCCCGCCGCCGGGTGGACCGTCGCTCATCAGATCGCCCACCTGCACTGGACCGACCGGGCCTCGCTGCTGGCCCTCACCGACGCCGAGGGCTTCGCGGTCATGGCCGAGGAGGCGGCGAAGGCACCCGGCACCTTCGTGGACGAAGGCGCCGCCGAGGGCGCGCTGCTGGACGCGGCCGAGCTGCTGGCCCGTTGGCGCGCGGGACGGGCCGCGCTGGACGAGGCGCTCGCCGCCGCCGACCCCGGGGCCCGCTTCCCCTGGTACGGGCCGCCGATGAAGGCGGCCTCGATGGCGAGCGCCCGGCTGATGGAGACCTGGGCGCACGGGCAGGACGTCGCCGACGCGCTGGGCGTGCGGCGCACCCCCACGGCCCGGCTGCGCCACGTCGCGCGGATCGGGGTGCGGGCGCGCGACTACGCGTACGCCGTACGGGGCCTGTCGGCGCCGGAAGGGCAGTTCCGGGTGGAGCTGCACGCCCCGGACCGCGCCGGGACCTGGGTGTTCGGCCCCGAGGACGCCGGTCAGCGGGTCACCGGGCCGGCGCTGGACTTCTGCCTGCTGGTCACCCAACGGGCCCACCGCGCCGACCTCTCGCTGACGGCCACCGGTCCCGACGCCGACCGCTGGCTGGACATCGCCCAGGCCTTCGCGGGCCCGGCGGGCCCCGGCCGCGGTCCCTCGGCGGCCGACCGGGAGGACTCCCGGTGACCGGGCGCCGGCCGCTGCGGATCGGCAACGCCTCCGGCTTCTACGGGGACCGCTTCGACGCGGTGCGCGAGATGCTGACGGGCGGCCCGCTGGACGTCCTGACCGGGGACTACCTGGCCGAGCTGACCATGCTGATCCTCGGCCGCGACCGTTCGAAGAACCCGGACCTCGGCTACGCGAAGACCTTCCTGCGCCAGTTGGAGGAGAACCTCGGCCTCGCGCACGAGCGGGGCGTACGGATCGTCACCAACGCGGGCGGCCTCAACCCGGCCGGACTGGCCGGCGCGATCCGGGAACTGGCCGCGAAGGCGGGCGTACCGGTGGCGGTGGCGCACGTCGAGGGCGACGACCTGACGCCGTACGCGTCCGGGCGCGGTGCCGCCCTGACCGCCAACGCCTACCTCGGCGGGGCGGGGATCGCGGCCTGTCTGCGGGCGGGCGCGGACGTGGTCGTCACCGGCCGGGTCACGGACGCGGCACTGGTCAGCGGGCCGGCCGCCTGGTGGTTCGACTGGGCGCCGGGCGACTTCGACCGGCTGGCGGGGGCGGTGGTCACGGGACACGTCCTGGAGTGCGGAACGCAGGCCACCGGCGGCAACTACGCCTTCTTCACCCGGCACGACGTGGGCCGGCCCGGGTTCCCGCTCGCGGAGGTCGCCGAGGACGGCTCGTCGGTGATCACGAAGCACCCGGGGACGGGCGGGGTCGTCACCCCGGGCACCGTCACCGCGCAGCTCCTCTACGAGACCCACGGCGTGCGGTACCCCGGCCCGGACGTGACGGCCCGCCTGGACACCGTCCGGCTGGAGCCGGCCGGCCCGGACCGGGTGCGGATCTCGGGCGTCCGCGGGGAGCCGCCGCCGGCCACCCTCAAGGTGGGGGTGACCCGGCTGGGGGGCTGGCGCAACGAGGTGGTGTTCGTACTGACCGGCCTCGACATCGAGGAGAAGGCCGCGCTGGTCCGGGCGCAACTCGCGGACGCCCTCGGGGAGGTGGCCGCCGTGGAGTGGACCCTGTCCCGCACCGACCACGCGGACGCGCCGACCCAGGAGACGGCGAGCGCGCTGCTGCGCCTGGTGGTGCGGGACCCGTCCCCGGACCGGGTGGGCCGGTCGCTGACCTCGGCGGCCGTCGAGCTGGCGCTCGGCAGTTACCCGGGCTTCCACGTCACGGCCCCGCCGGGCCCGGCCCAGCCGTACGGGGTCTTCACCGCCGACTCCGTACCGGCCGCCGAGGTCCCGCACACGGCGGTCCTCCCGGACGGCACCCGCGTCCGCGTCCCGGCCGCCCCCGCGCACCCGGCCCCCGGGGCGCCGCCGGAGCCGCCAGAACCCGGGCCGCCGGGCGTCCCGGCCGCCCCCGCGCACCCGGCCCCCGGGGCGCCGCCGGAGCCGCCAGAACCCGGGCCGCCGGCCTGGGCCGGGCCCACCACCAGGGCGCCGCTCGGGCGGGTGGCCGGGGCGCGCAGCGGGGACAAGGGCGGGGACGCCAACATCGGGGTCTGGACCGAGAGCGACGACGCCTGGGCCTGGCTGCGGCGCACGCTGACCACCGGGGCGCTGCGGGCGCTGCTGCCCGAGACCGCGGGCCTGCCCGTCACCCGGCACGTCCTGCCCGAACTGCGCGCCCTCAACTTCACGATCACCGGCATCCTCGGCGAAGGCGTCGCCTCCGCCCACCGCTTCGACCCCCAGGGCAAGGCGCTCGGCGAATGGCTGCGCGCCCGCCACCTCGACATCCCGGACCACCTGCTGTCCGCCCCGGAGGGGACCGGCTCATGACCCGCCTGACCACGACCGTCGACCCGAACGCCGCCGAGCACACCGCGGCCCGCGCCGCCGCCCTGGCCCGCCTGGCCGAACTCGACACGGAACACGCCCACGCCCTGCGCGGCGGCGGCGAGAAGTACACCGCCCGCCACCTCCGCCGCGGCAAGCTCCTGGCCCGCCAGCGCGTCGAGCTGCTGCTGGACCCCGACACGCCGTTCCTCGAACTGTCCCCGCTCGCCGCCTGGGGCAGTGACTACCCGGTCGGCGCCTCGATGGTCACCGGCATCGGCACCGTGGCGGGCGTCGAGTGCCTGATCACCGCCAACGACCCCACCGTCCGCGGCGGCGCCAGCAACCCCTGGACCCTCAAGAAGGCCCTGCGGGCCAACGAGATCGCCCGGCAGAACCGGCTGCCCTGCGTCAGCCTCGTCGAATCCGGCGGCGCCGACCTGCCGTCCCAGAAAGAGATCTTCATCCCGGGCGGCGCCGTCTTCCGCGACATCACCCGGCTGTCGGCCGAGGGCATCCCCACGGTCGCCGTCGTCTTCGGCAACTCCACCGCCGGCGGCGCGTACATTCCCGGGATGTCCGACCACACCGTCATGATCAAGGACCGTTCGAAGGTGTTCCTCGGCGGCCCGCCCCTGGTGAAGATGGCCACCGGTGAGGAGAGCGACGACGAGTCGCTCGGCGGGGCCGACATGCACGCGCGGACCTCCGGCCTCGCCGACCACTACGCCCTGGACGAGCACGACGCCATCCGCCAGGCCCGCCGGATCGTCGCCCGGCTCAACCACCGCAAGCCGCACCAGGACCCGCCGCCCGCCCCCGAGCCGCTGTACGACCCGGAGGAGCTCCTCGGCATCGTCCCCGCGGACCTGCGGACCCCCTTCGACCCGCGCGAGGTCATCGCCCGGATCGTCGACGCCTCCGACTTCGACGAGTTCAAGCCCCTCTACGGCACGAGCCTGGTCACCGGCTGGGCCACCCTGCACGGCTATCCGGTCGGCATCCTCGCCAACGCCCAAGGGGTGCTGTTCAGCGCGGAGTCGCAGAAGGCGGCCCAGTTCGTCCAGCTCGCCAATCAGCGCGACATCCCGCTGCTGTTCCTCCACAACACCACCGGTTACATGGTCGGCAAGGAGTACGAGCAGGGCGGCATCGTCAAGCACGGCTCGATGATGATCAACGCCGTCTCCAATTCCCGGGTCCCGCACCTGTCCGTGCTCATCGGGGCCAGCTACGGCGCCGGCCACTACGGCATGTGCGGCCGGGCCTACGAGCCCCGGTTCCTCTTCGCCTGGCCCAGCGCCAAGTCCGCCGTCATGGGACCCGCCCAGCTGGCCGGGGTGCTGTCGATCGTGGCCCGGCAGTCGGCCGCCGCCAAGGGGCAGCCCTACGACGAGGAGGCCGACGCCGGGATGCGCGCCTTCGTGGAGGCGCAGATCGAGTCCGAGTCCCTGCCGATGTTCCTGTCCGGGCGGCTGTACGACGACGGGGTCATCGACCCGCGCGACACCCGTACCGTCCTCGGCCTGTGCCTGTCGGCCGTCCACAACGCCCCCGTCGAGGGCGCCCGTGGCGGCTTCGGCGTCTTCCGGATGTGAGCCCGCAGATGACCCAGACCCTGACGTCCGTCCTCGTCGCCAACCGGGGCGAGATAGCCGTGCGGATCTTCCGTACCGCCCGCGCCCTGGGCCTCGCCACCGTCGCCGTCCACTCCGACGCCGACACCGACGCCCTGCACGTGCGCAGCGCCGACGCTGCCGTACGGCTGCCCGGCACCGCCCCCGCCGACACCTACCTGCGCGCCGACCTGCTCGTCCGGGCGGCCCTCGCGGGGGGCGCCGACGCCGTCCACCCCGGCTACGGGTTCCTCTCCGAGAACGCCGGCTTCGCCCGCGCCGTCCGCGACGCCGGGCTGACCTGGATCGGCCCGCCCCCCGAGGCCATCGAGGCCATGGCCTCCAAGACCCGGGCCAAGGAGCTCATGCGCGCCGCCGGGGTGCCGCTCCTGGACCCCGTCGACCCGGCCGGCGCCACCGCGGCCGACCTGCCCCTGCTGCTCAAGGCCGCGGCGGGCGGCGGCGGCCGCGGGATGCGCGTCGTACGGGACCCGGACCGGCTCAAGGAGGAGCTGGAGGCCGCCCGCGCCGAGGCCCGCTCCGCCTTCGGCGACGACGAGGTGTTCGCCGAGCCCTACATCGAGCGGGGCCGCCACGTGGAGGTGCAGATCCTGGCCGACGCCCACGGCACCGTCTGGGCACTCGGCACCCGCGACTGCTCCCTCCAGCGGCGCCACCAGAAGGTCATCGAGGAGGCCCCCGCACCCGGCCTGCCGGAGTCCCTGCGCGAGCGCCTCCACCAGGCCGCCGTGGCCGCCGCCCGGGCCGTCTCCTACCAGGGCGCCGGTACCGTCGAGTTCCTCGTCACCGCCGAAGGGCGCCCGTACTTCCTGGAGATGAACACCCGCCTCCAGGTGGAACACCCCATCACCGAAGCCGTCTTCGGCCTCGACCTCGTCGCCCTCCAACTGCGCATCGCCGAAGGCACGGCGCTGGCGCCGCAGCCCCCCGAGCCCGCCGGACACGCCGTCGAAGCCCGGCTGTACGCGGAGGACCCCGCCCGGGACTGGCGGCCGCAGACCGGGGTGCTCCACACCCTCGCCGTGCCCGGCGCGGTCCGCGTGGACACCGGGTTCGCGGACGGGGACGGCGTCGGCGTGCACTACGACCCGATGCTGGCCAAGGTCGTCGCCCACGCCCCGACCCGGGCCGAGGCCGTCCGTACCCTCGCCCACGCCCTCGCCGGAGCACGGATCCACGGGCTGACCACCAACCGGGAACTCCTCGTACGGTCCCTGCGGCACCCGGACTTCACCGCCGGGCGGCTGGACACCGGGTTCTACGGACGCCACCTCGCCGCCCTCACCGAGCCCGCCCCGGGCGCGGAACGGGCCGCCTCCCTGGCCGCGCTCGCCGCCGCCCTCTCCGACGCGGCCCCGGTCCCGGACGCCCCGCTCGCGGGCCGTCTCGGGGGCTGGCGCAACCTGCGCTCGCAGCCGCAGGTACGGCGCTACGCCGTGGGCGGCGCCGAGTACGAGGTCCGGTACCACCCGGCCCGCAGCGGGCCGCCGGAGCCCGTCGACCAGCCCGGGGTCCGCGTCCTGGCCGTGGAGCCGGGGCTCGTCACCCTCGAAGTGGACGGCGTCCGGGGTGTGTTCCACGTGAAACACAAATCGAACAAGGGGGGTGACGGCCCGGCGGAGGTCTACGTGGACGGAGCATCCGGCGCCCACACCCTGACCCGGCTGCCCCGGTTCGTGGACCCCGAGGACCGCACCGAACCCGGCTCCCTGCTCGCCCCCATGCCGGGCACCGTGGTCCGCGTGGCCGAGGGCCTCGCCCCCGGCTGCACCGTCACCGCCGGACAGCCCCTGCTCTGGCTGGAGGCCATGAAGATGGAACACCGCATCGTCGCGCCCGCCTCCGGCACGCTCACCGCGCTCCACGCCGCAACCGGCCACCAGGTCGAATTCGGCGCCCTGCTCGCCGTAGTCCAGGAGGAAACGCCCGCATGAGCAACTCCGTTGTGGAATCAGAAGAGCACCGGGCCCTGCGCGCCGCCGTCGCCGCCCTCGGGCAGCGCTACGGCCGCGAGTACCTCGCCCGCACGGCCCGCGAGGGCCGGCACCCCGACGAGTTGTGGGCCGACGCCGCCAAGCTCGGCTATCTCGGGGTCAGCCTCCCCGAGGAGTACGGCGGCGGGGGCGGCGGCATCACCGAACTCTCCATCGTCCTGGAGGAGCTGGGCGCCGCCGGCTGTCCGCTGCTGATGATGGTCGTCTCGCCCGCCATCTGCGGCACGGTGATAGCCCGCTTCGGCACCGGGGCCCAGAAGCAGGCCTGGCTCCCCGGCCTCGCCGACGGCACCCGCACCATGGCCTTCGGCATCACCGAGCCCGACGCCGGGTCCAACTCCCACCGCATCACCACCACCGCCCGCCGGGACGGGGACTCGTGGGTGCTGAGCGGCCGCAAGGTCTTCGTCTCGGGCGTGGACATCGCGGACGCCACGCTGATCGTGGGCCGCACCGAGGACGCCAGGACCGGCCGGCTCAAGCCGTGCCTGTTCATCGTGCCGCGCGAGACGCCCGGCTTCTCCCGCTCCGTCATCGACATGGAACTCCAGGCGGCGGAGAAGCAGTTCGAGCTGGTGCTGGACGAGGTCCGGCTGCCGGCCGACGCGCTGGTCGGCGAAGAGGACGCGGGGCTGCTCCAGCTCTTCGCCGGGCTCAACCCGGAGCGGATCATGACCGCCGCGTTCGCGATCGGCATGGGCCGGTACGCCCTCGCCAAGGCCGTGGACTACGCCAAGAGCCGCCAGGTGTGGAAGGAGCCCATCGGCGCCCACCAGGCCGTCGCCCACCCGCTGGCCCAGTCGCACATCGAACTGGAACTGGCCCGCCTGATGATGCGCAAGGCCGCGCTGCTGTATGACGCGGGCGACGACATGGGCGCGGGCGAGGCGGCCAACATGGCGAAGTACGCCGCCGCCGAGGCCTGCGTACGGGCGGTGGACCAGTCCGTGCACACCCTGGGCGGCAACGGTCTCACCCGCGAGTACGGCCTGGCCTCCCTCATCACCGCTTCCCGGGTGGCCCGGATCGCCCCCGTCAGCCGGGAGATGATCCTCAACTTCGTCTCCCACCAGACCCTGGGCCTGCCCAAGTCCTACTGACGACCGCCGCACACGACCGCGACCCGTCGCGCGCCCGGCCGGACCACAACGGCCGTGACCGCGTTCCACCGGCGCGCCCGCGGCCCCCGCACGCCGCAACGGGCGGCCGGCCGCTGCTGTACGCCACCCCGGCCGGGGTGGCGGCCGGCGGCAACAGCGTCCGGCGGGTCCGGCCCGCACACCCCGTCCCCGGTCCCGGCCCGCACACATCGTCCCCGGTCCCGGCCCATGCCGCTCCCGGCGCCTCCCGGCCCGGCCCGATGCGGCGGTCGGCGGAGCCGCCCGGTGGCCGGTGCCGGGCCGTCCGGTCCGTGCCCGGCCCGCCGCTCCGGGGCGCGCGCGGCCGGCCGCAACCCCCTGCCCGGCCCGGCCCGCTGCCCGCTTTGTCGGGGTGGCTTGGCGGGCCGGGGCCGGGTCCGCATACGCTCCCCGGGGAGGACCCCCGACCGGCCCACCCCCTCCGGAGGAGACATGGCCCCACTCGTGCACGCCGGCCAGGCGACCGGCATCACCACGCTCACCCTCGACTCCCCGGCCAACCGCAACGCGCTCTCCGCCGCCCTCGTCGGCGAGCTGCGCGCGGCCCTCGCCGCGGCGGCCGCGGACCCGGCGGTCCGCGCCGTCGTCCTCACCCACACCGGCACCACCTTCTGCTCCGGCGCCGACCTCAAGTCCCCCTGCGACCCCGCCGACTTCCTCGCCCTGCTCCGGGAGGTCGCGGAGCTCCCCCAGCCCGTCGTGGGGCGTGTCACCGGCCATGTCCGGGCGGGCGGCCTCGGGCTGCTCGGCGCCTGCGACATCACCGCCGCCGGGCCGGGCTCCACGTACGCCTTCACCGAAACCCACCTCGGCGTCGTACCGGCCGTCATCTCCGCGCCGCTGCTGCCCCGCCTGGACCCGCGCGCCGCGGCCCGGTACTTCCTGACCGCCGAGGCCTTCGACGCCGCGGAGGCCGCCCGGATCGGGCTGCTCACCCTGCACGGCCCGGACGTCGACGAGGTGCTCGCCCCCGTCCTCGCGGGCCTGCGCAAAGCCGGTCCCGAGGCCCTCGCCGCGACGAAACGGCTGCTGACCGCGCCGGTCCGGGCGGCCCTCGCCGCCGACGGCGCCGCCCTGACCGAGCTGTCGGCCCGCCACTTCGCCTCCGCCGAGGCCCGCGAGGGGATCACCGCCCGCTTCGAACGCCGGGAACCGTCATGGGCACGGTGACCGGGCCCGGGCCGGCGGCCGGCCCCAAGCAGGCCCGCAGTCGCGTCACCCGCCGCCACCTCCTGGAAGCGGCCGTCTCCTGCCTCGCCGAACACGGCTGGGCCGGCTCCACCGTCGCCGTCGTCGCCGAACGGGCCGGGGTCTCGCGCGGCGCGGCCCAACACCACTTCCCGACCCGCGAGAAGCTGTTCACGGCCGCCGTGGAGCACGTCGCCGAGGAACGCTCCACCGCCCTGCGCGAGCTGTTCCACGCGGGCCCGGCCCCCCGCGCGGCCGTCGTGGAGGCCTTGGTCGACCTGTACACGGGGACCCTGTTCCGGGCCGCCCTCCAGCTGTGGGTCGCCGCCTCCAACGAGGAACAACTGCGCCCGCACGTCAGCGGACTCGAGGCCCGCGTCGGCCGCGAGACCCACCGCATCGCCGTCGAACTCCTCGGTGCGGACGAGTCGGTGCCGGGCGTACGGGAAACCGTGCAGGGCCTCCTGGACATGGCCCGGGGTCTCGGCCTGGCCAACGTCCTGTCCGACGACGCCGCCCGCCGGGCCCGCGTCGTCACGCAGTGGGCCCGCATCCTGGACGCGGCGCTCGGGCCCTGACGCCTCCGGCCCCGACACGCAGCAGGCGCCGCACCCCGACCGGGATGCGGCGCCTGCTGCCGGGTGCGGATCAGGCCGTCTCGGCGATGTCCGCGTAGCCCTGGATGTCGCGCGGGTCCCGCTGGCCCGGCCCGATGTAGCGGGCCGACGGGCGGACCAGGCGGCCCGTGCGCTTCTGCTCCAGGATGTGCGCCGACCAGCCCGCCGTCCGCGCGCAGGTGAACATCGAGGTGAACATGTGCGCCGGGACCTCGGCGAAGTCCAGCATGATCGCCGCCCAGAACTCCACGTTCGTCGCGAGCACCCGGTCGGGACGGCGCGCGTGCAGCTCCTCCAGCGCCGCCTTCTCCAGTGCGGCCGCCACCTCGTAGCGCGGCGCGTCCAGTTCCTTGGCGGTGCGCCGCAGCACGCGGGCGCGCGGGTCCTCGGCCCGGTAGACCCGGTGCCCGAAGCCCATCAGCCGCTCGCCCTTGTCCAGGGCCTTCTTCACGTACGCCACGGCGTCACCGGTGCGCTCGATCTCCTCGATCATGCCGAGGACCCGGGACGGCGCCCCGCCGTGCAGCGGCCCGGACATCGCGCCGACGGCGCCGGAGAGCGCCGCCGCCACGTCGGCGCCGGTGGAGGCGATCACCCGCGCGGTGAAGGTGGAGGCGTTCATGCCGTGCTCGGCGGCGGAGGTCCAGTACGCGTCGACGGCCTTGACGTGCCGGGGGTCCGGCTCGCCCCGCCAGCGGATCATGAACCGCTCGACCACGGACTCGGCCTTGTCGATCTCCTTCTGCGGAACCATCGGCAGGCCCTGGCCGCGGGCGGACTGGGCGACGTAGGACAGCGCCATCACGGCCGCCCGCGCCAGGTCGTCCCGCGCCGTCCGCTCATCGATGTCGAGCAGCGGTTTCAGGCCCCACACGGGGGCCAGCATCGCGAGCGCGGACTGCACGTCGACCCGGATGTCACCCGAGTGCACGGGGATCGGGAAGGGTTCGGCGGCCGGCAGGCCGGGGTTGAAGGCACCGTCGACCAGCAGGCCCCACACGTTCCCGAAGGAGACGTGGCCGACCAGATCTTCGATGTCCACCCCCCGGTAGCGGAGGGACCCGCCCTCCTTGTCGGGCTCGGCGATCTCCGTCTCGAACGCGACGACCCCTTCGAGCCCGGGTACGAAGTCGGACATCAGGCGGCTCCTCAGATAGTGCGAACACGCGCGGCTCCCGGCGTGATTCGCGGTCCGGCGCGGTCATCCCCGTTGATGCCCGGCACGGCCGATGGTCATCCGTGCGGGGACCCTCGGACCGGCCCCAAGATTTTGTCCGCTCCGCATGGCCTGCGGAAGCGTGACATACGGCACACCCCCGGCAGTCGTACTGCGGCAGGATGGCCCGCGTGACCCACCAGGACCTTGATCCCGCCACCATGCGCAAGCACTACCGCTCCGAGATCGTCGACGAGGAGAGCCTCGCCGGGGACCCGATGCAGCAGTTCGCGCTGTGGTTCCGGCAGACCGCCGCGTCGCACCTCTTCGAACCCAACGCGATGGTCGTCTCCACGGCGACCGCCGACGGCCGTCCCAGCTCCCGCACGGTGCTGCTCAAGCAGTTCGACGAGCGGGGCTTCGTCTTCTTCACGAACTACGGCTCCCGCAAGGGCCGCGAGATCGCCGAGAACCCGTACGTGTCGCTGCTCTTCCCCTGGCACCCGATCTCCCGCCAGGTCAGCGTGACGGGCACGGCCGCGCGGATCGGCCGCGACGAGACGGCCGCCTACTTCCGCTCCCGGCCGCACGGCTCGCAGCTCGGCGCCTGGGCGAGCGCGCAGTCCCAGGTGATCGGCTCCCGGGCGGAGCTGGACCGGCGGTACGCGGAGCTGGCGGAGCGCTACCCGGAGGGCGAGCAGGTGCCCGTGCCGCCGGAGTGGGGCGGCCTGCGGGTGGTGCCCGACGCGGTGGAGTTCTGGCAGGGCCACGAGAACCGGCTGCACGACCGGCTGCGCTACGTCCGCGAGGGCGGGAGCTGGCGCGTCGAGCGGCTCTGCCCGTAGGCACCGGCGCCGGGACGGCCCTGGAGATCCCGGGCCCCGGAGGCCTTGGGGGGCCGTGGAACGCAGACGACCCGCGGGCTCGGGTTCCTCTCCTGCAGTGAGAGGAGCCGGCCGGACGTACCGGCGAGCCCGCGGGTCGGGTGACTGCTTGGGATTGGCGCCTGGCGTTCCCGCCGGGCACCGCACTGGGTGCGTGCGACGACGGGCGCTTTAGCCCGCAGCCACCTCACGCGTCCGGTTTCCGTACATTTCGGGAACCACCTCCCTTCTCGTGTACCGCAGAGCCTACGAGCCCGTTCCGGCTCGCTCAAGGCATTTATCCGGCGGGCTTCGGCCGGACGGCCGGAAAGGAAAAAACGGGACGATTCCGGGAAGGGGGTGTGGGCTGCGTCACGTTCCAGTTCAATGATCTGACGTGCCGCATACGCGAACACCTGCAGGGGGTGCCAGGTGAGTGTTTCCGGACGTAACGAGACCACCGACGATCTGCTCGCAGCGCTGCTGGACGGGATGGACGCGGCCCTGTGCGCGTTCGACGCCGACGGCGTGATCACCCACTGGAACCGCGAGGCCGAGCGGATCCTGGGCTGGACCGCCGCCGAGGCGGTCGGCCGGCGCGGGTTCGCCGGGTGGGCGGTGCGCGCCGCCGACGCGCACGACGTGGAGGACCGGCTGATGTCCGCCCAGGACTCGCCGGGCCGGCACGTCCACGAGTTCGCGCTGCTGACCAAGGGCGGCGGCCGGGTCCTCGTACGGACCCAGTCCGCCGGGGTGCCGGGCGCGGACGGCAAACCCGCGGGCGTCTACTGCGCGTTCAGCGAGGTGCACGCGCAGATCGACCTGGAGCGGTCCATCGCGCTGAGCGAGGCGCTGCTGGAGGACGCCTCCTGGGGGGTCGTCCTGGTCGACGTCGACTTACGCCCGGCGGTGGTGAACCTCCACGCCGCCCGTGCCTTCGGGTCCGGGCGCACCGCGCTGCTGGGGCGGCCGCTCGGGGAGCTGCTGGCCCAGGGTGTCGAGGAGCTGGAGGGCGCGCTCCAGCACGTGCTGGCGGAGGGGGCCCCGCCGGCCCCCCTGGAGCTGTGGGTGTCGGTGCGCACACCGGAGGGGGTGCGGCGGCGGTGCTGGCGCTCCGGGTTCCTGCGGCTGGCCTCGCCGCTGGCGGAGGAGCCGGTGCCGCTCGGGGTCGGCTGGCTGTTCCAGGACGTCACCGAGGCCAGGCGGGCCGAGCTGGACACCGGGCAGCTGCGGTTCCGTTCGAACCAGCTCTACCGGGCCGGGCGGGCCGCCGCCGAGTGCGAGGACCCGGCGGAGGCGGCCGCCGTCCGGCTGGACTTCGCCCTGGCCGGCTTCGCGGAACACGCGCTGGTGGACGTGCTCGACGTACTGGAGGGGCCGGAGCCGGCCGGCCCGGGACGGCGCAGGCGGCTCGTCCGCTCGGCCGTGTCGGCGTCGGGGCAGACCCTGCTGCTGCCGGCGCCGGGTGCGATCCCGGTCCGGTACCCGGCAATGCACCCGGCGCTGCAGGCCCTGGACCGGATCGGCCCGGTGCGGGCCAGCGTCCCGTCGGGGGAGCCGCCCGAGGAGTGGGCGCGGGCCCGGCACTGGCCCCCGGACGCGGTGCACGCGCTGTGCACGGTGCTGCGCAGCCGGGGCCGGACCCTGGGGGCGCTGACCTTCCTGCGGGGCCCGTCGCGGCCCGCCTTCGAGCGCGCGGACGCGCTGTACGCGGAGGAGGTGGCGTCCCGGGTCGCGGCGGACCTGGACCTGGCCCGGCGTCCGGCGGCCCGCCCGGCGGACCTCTGAACCGCGGGCCCTGCGGGGCACGGCGGGTGTCCGGCCCCGATCCGCCGGGCACCCCCTAGTGGCGGAAGAAGATCCGGTCGCCGTACTCCTGCATGACGCGGCCGTTCCACTCGTGGCCGCCGTCCACGTTGCCCGAGCGCAGCATCGGCGGCTCGATCCCGCGCGCGGCCAGCTCGCCGGCCGCCGCCGCCATCACGGCCTGCATGACCGCGCTGGTCACGACGGTGGAGGCGGGGGCGAAGGGGGCGTCGATGCCGTCGAGGCTGAGTTCGGCGTCACCGACCGCGATCTTGCTGTCCAGGACGATGTCGCAGTGGTCCTTGAGGAAGGTGCCCGACGCGTGCCGCGACCGGGTTCCGGTCGCGTACGCCACCGAGGTCACGCCGATGACCTTGAGGCCGATCGCGCGGGCGTTCATGGCCATCTCGACCGGCAGGGCGTTGCGCCCCGAGAGGGAGATGATCACGAGGACGTCGCCCTCGGCGGCCGGGCTGCTGTCCAGGACGGCGGCGGCGAGGCCGTCGACGCGCTCCAGGGCGCTGCCGAGGGTGGCCGGCATGACGTCGATGCCCGCGGTGCCGGGTACGGCGAGGAAGTTCATCAGGGCCAGTCCGCCGGCCCGGTAGACCACGTCCTGGGCGGGCAGCGAGGAGTGCCCGGCGCCGAAGGCGAAGAGCCGCTTCCCGGCGGCGACGGCGTCGGCGACGGCGGCCCCCGCGGCGCCGATCGGCCCGGCTTCCTCGTCCCGCACCCGCTCCAGCAGGGCGATCGCGGCGTCGAAGAACTGCCCGGCCAGCTTGCTCTCGCTCATACGCCGAAGGCCCTTCCAGGGGTGGGGTGCGGGTGGGTTGCGTCGGTGTCCGCCGCTCACCGTGCGGTCTGGACCAAGGGCGTGTCAATACGAACGTCAGTCCGTGGGACGAAAGGTCGGCGGGGGTGGGAGGGGCCCCGGCGGATGTCCGGCGGCGGCCTTGACGTCCGGCACGGGACGGTTGTCGGCCCGATGCGTCAGAATTGGGGACAGGGCCAGCGCACGCAATCCGAGGGGCACGAATGTCCGGACTGATCGACACCACGGAGATGTACCTCCGCACCATCCTCGAGCTGGAAGAGGAAGGCGTGGTCCCCATGCGCGCCCGGATCGCCGAGCGGCTTGATCAGAGCGGCCCGACGGTGAGCCAGACGGTCGCCAGGATGGAGCGCGACGGCCTGGTGGCCGTGGCCAGCGACCGGCACCTGGAGCTGACGGAGGAGGGGCGGCGGCTGGCGACGCGCGTGATGCGCAAGCACCGGCTGGCCGAATGCCTGCTCGTCGACGTCATCGGCCTGGAGTGGGAGCAGGTGCACGCCGAGGCCTGCCGCTGGGAGCACGTGATGAGCGAGGCCGTGGAGCGGCGGGTACTGGAGCTGCTGCGCCACCCGACGGAGTCGCCGTACGGCAACCCGATCCCCGGACTGGAGGAGCTGGGCGAGAAGGCCGAGGCGGACCCGTTCCTGGAGGACGGCATGGTCAGCCTCTCGGAGCTGGACCCGGGCAGCGAGGGCAAGACCGTGGTGGTGCGCCGGATCGGCGAGCCGATCCAGACCGACGCGCAGCTGATGTACACGCTGCGGCGGGCCGGTGTGCAGCCCGGCTCGGTGGTGAGCGTGACCGAGTCCCCGGGCGGGGTGCTGGTCGGCAGTGGCGGCGAGGCGGCGGAGCTGGGCGCGGAGGTCGCCTCGCACGTGTTCGTCGCCAAGCGCTGACGGGTTTGCTCGTGCAGCGCTGACGGGTTGCTCGTGCAGCGCTGACGGGCTGACCGGAAATCGGGTGGAACCTTCCGCGTGTCGATGCCGACGATGAGGGCACCCGAGCGGTAATAAACGGTCCCGGCGCCTGGTGCCCCTCC